>NZ_JBQKFA010000004.1:0-254067 GCF_052121015.1 Collinsella sp. LCP19S3_F2 | reverse complement strand
CCGATCTCCTCCGGCACCTTTACCCTCGACCAGTCGTACCCTTCGAAGGTCTTGGGGACCGGGAACTTGGCCCGTTTCAGCAGCCGCCCCCTCCTGCTCTCCTCTCTCCAGGAGAGCTCCTCCTCGAACATGCCTGCCAAGAACCTGAGCTCTGCGGCCGTCGACTCCGACGCGTACTTCTCCGCAGTGTGGTTGGATAGCATCACGGCCCTGAACCCTCTTCTCACCGCGCTCTCCAGGTCGCCTCGCGCGCTCATGCGGCGTCACCTCCGAGCATCCTGTCGTAGACAGTGAGATCCGGGCCGACGTCGGGCTCCGTCCCAAGGCCGAACCCGCCCATCCTCGCGAGCATCATCTCCACGTCGGAGGGCCTGGCTCTCCCCGTTGAGGCCAGCACCTCGGAGATAGCGGCGCCGACGTCCTCGACCGAGCTCTCCCTGCACCACCTGCGCATGCACACGATCAGGTCCTTTCTGGCAGCCGACTCCAGCGCGTCCACATGGGCCCTCACGTCTGCGGGCATGGCGGCCCTGACCGCCGAGTTGCGCCATGCGCCGGGCTTCCTCACCAGCAACGCCAGCTGGGACACGGCCTCCGGCCCGTTCTTCGCGGCCCCGAACCTCCTCGCGTGCTCCGCCACGATCTCGCCCGCGGCGTCCGCGAACGCGACGGTGTGGGCGCCGTACACGGCGGTGACGGTGCCGGAAGCCTGCCTGTGGCCCACATGGTAGCGGTGGCCGCCGTCGACGGTGGCGTCGCCGCGCTTGTCCACCGACACGCCGGTGACGAATCGCATGCAGCTGAAGGGCTTGGCGGGCAGGGGCGGCATCGCCGACCTGTCCCTCTCGAACAGCTCCGACCATGTCAGCCCCTTCTCGTAGTGGCGGTTCGAACCCGAGCCCGAGCAGCGGCTGAGCAGCTCCGCGTTGAACAGCTCGATGTCGTCGACGCTGGGCGCAGGCGTGAACAGATGCTGGCGACACCAGTAGACCTTTCGCTCCACATTGCCCTTCTCGTTGCCGGCGCGGGGGTTGGCGTAGGTCGCCTCGAACCCGTAATGGGCCTTCATCCGGCGGAAGAGGTCCGCCTCGGTCACGCTTTGCCCGCGGCGCCTGCCGGCGCCCGTGGCGTTGTCGAAGACGATGCGGGTGGGAACGCAGCCGATGTGCTCGAAGATGTCGCGGAGGCCCTGGCACACGCACTCGCTGGTCTCGCCCGCGAAGAGCTGGCAGAAGCCCATGTTGGAGAAGGGGAAGCTGAGCACCAGGAAGTGCATCCTCACGCGCTCTCCCCCGGCCAGCACGTCGACGTCGCCGAAGTCGGCCTGCGCCTCCCCCGGCGCCCAGACAAGCTCCATATAGCAGTCGGACGCCGCGGATATCTCGGCCTTGCGCCTCCTCACGTAGTTCTTGACGGTTCCGTAGCCGCCGTCGTAGGCGGTCTCGTCCAGCAAGCGCTCGTATATGCGCTTTGCGCTGTGTCGCTGCTTGCGCCATACGCGCTGGTCGCCGAGCAGGATCTCGTCGACGAAGGGCTTGTAAGGGTCAAGGATCGACGGGCGCGATTGCAGGCTCGGGGCCTGCGGCGAGAAATCGTCCATCGCGATGTACTTGCGGATCGTCGGTTGGGATATCCCCGTCCTGCGCTGTATCTCCGCATTGGAGAGGCCCCTTCTCGACATCTCTCGTATACTTTCGATCATTGGCATGCTGATCATCCTTCCTGCCTCCTGTGCAATTGTCAGTTGGTAGCTGCAATTGCAACGGTAGGCCTAGCTGGTCGGCATGCCTTTGCCTTTTCTGAAATTCTTCGTTTCCGTAGATGAAAAGAATGGGTGCCGCACTAGCAACAATCAGATTGCCCTAAACACGCTGCATCGGCCGGCGCGTGAGCGTCGTGGCGATGCCCGGCGGCCAGGTCGTGGTGAGGATGGCCGGCGAGGAGGTCGCCGTCCACGACGCCGCGTCCGGGCCGTCGAGGCCCATCAACTACGACCCCGACCACTACGGGCAGGCCCTCGAGGGGAAGCGGGGCCTGGCCGACGCGGACATCGCCGAGGCCGCGCGCGCCAACCTCGCGCTGCTCGACTCGCTCGGAGGGGCGTGATGGGCGCCGTCGCGGAGGGCAGCCCCTCGATCAGGGCGCAGGCGAACCTCTCCGCGCTCGGGCTGCACGAGATGGCGGCGTCCCTGCCCGACTACGTGAGGATGGTCGCCGCGGGCGAGCGGGGCTTCGCCTCCGCCCTCGAGGAGATGACGCGCGTCGAGGTCGCCGCCCGGGAGGTCAGGATCACCAACCAGCGCATACGGTCGTCGGGGTTCCCCTACGTCAAGGGGCTGGCGGACTTCGACTGGGACTTCCAGCCGTCGGTCCCGCGCGCCGAGATCGAGGAGCTCGCGACCCTGAGGTTCGTCGAGCGGGCCGAGAACGTCCTGTTCGTGGGGAGCCCCGGCGTGGGCAAGACGCACCTCGCCGTCGCGCTGGGCATCGAGGCGGTCAGGGCGGGGCGCGAGGTCAGGTTCGTGGACTGCGCCCGGCTCGTCGAGGACCTGGAGGACGCCTCGTCGCGCGGCATCCTCAAGAAGAGGCTCAGGTACTACGCCCACTCGAGGCTGCTGATCATCGACGAGCTCGGCTACCTCGACGTCGGCAGCGCGGGCGCGGACCTGCTGTTCCAGCTGATATCGACGCGCTACGAGCAGCGCTCGACGATCATCACCACCAACGTGGGGATCAGCGGCTGGGGCAGGGTGTTCGGGGACGACGTGGCGGCGAGCGCGATCGCGGACAGGGTGTGCCACCACTGCCACCTGGTCAAGATAACCGGCAGGTCCTACAGGCTGAAGGACCTGCCGAGGGACGGTCCCGTCAAGCCGTGACCGGAATCGGTGAAAATACGTTAGCGCAACCGGTGAAACCGCCTTTGCGCGAACGGCGCGCCTGTTTAGCGAAACTGGTGAAAAATAGATTGACGCTAACAAGGCGGAGAGGTCCAGCCGCGAGGCCTCGAAGCGCGCGACGCTGCTCAGGCGCTGCGCGCTGCCGGCGCCCAAGACCTTCGACGGCTACGACTGGTCGGCCGTGTCGTGGCCGGAGGGCATGGGGCGCGAGTCGCTGCTCGCGCTCGACTTCGTCGAGCGCAGGGAGGACCTCGTGCTCATGGGCGACGTCGGCACCGGCAAGACGCACATGGCGTCGGCCCTCTGCGCGCTGGCGTGCGAGAGGAGGCTCGAGGCGCGCTTCTTCACGGCGTCCTCGCTCGTGATGCGCCTGAGGCGCGCCCGCGACGACGGGAGGCTCGACCGGGAGGCCGCGCTCATCGGCAAGGCCCGCCTGCTCGTCATCGACGAGCTCGGGTTTCTCCCGCTCGACTCGGACGGGGCGAGGCTGCTCTTCCAGGTCTTCGCCGACGCATACGAGAGGCAGTCGGTGGTAATCACCACGAACCTGGAGTTCAGCAGGTGGGGGTCGGTGTTCGGGGACGACCAGATGGCCGCCGCCGTGATCGACCGCATCGTCCACCACGGGAGGCTCGTCCAGTTCCGCGGCGAGTCCTACCGCGTCCGCCATGCCCTCATGCAGGAGGGCTAGCCGCTCAAAAAGCGTGCGCGCTTCCGATGCTCAGGCTGCTCAATTTCCGATGCTCTTTTTGCTCAAATCCTCTTGACGAAACACAATCGTGATTAAACGTCGACATCCGCCTCTTACGCCTCGCCCAAGCAATCACCCCGCCCCGTCCATGACCGTCCAACTCACAGGCTCAATGCCCGGAAGAGACGTTAGGCAAGAGGGGCAGGCAACATGATAGTTCCCGTTATTTGTCCTGCGCTGCATAGAAGCGGAGACATATACCGCTTTGCAGGCGCGAGTGACACCGACGTACAGCAGGCCCATTTCCTCAATAAGCCCGTCTGGCATTTTCTTCGCATTCACGATCCGGCATCCACGCGCAGAACACGAGCATATACCAGCTCTTTCGCACCGAGAGCAAATCCCTCCAGGCCAGTCGAAACGCGTAACGCCCGGAATGAAAACGGTGTCCCACTCGAGTCCCTTAGCGGAGTGAACGGTCATCATCGAGATATCCGCATCAAGGTAATCGGAAAAACGCCGCAGGGAGCCCTCGGAAAAGATGCTCACGATATAGTCGAAGCGCTCCGATAGGCCCATGGCGACGCAGCCTATCGAAAGATGCTTCCGCAGCGCCCCAAGAAGCATGACATAGGACCATCCTTACTCGAATCTTCTGGAGCCATGTGTGAGTAAGGTTACATTCAAGAAGAAAATCGCTCGCTTTTATGCCAGTTTCCAATTCTGATGATGGTTTTGACTGGGCATTTCTTACATCAGAATCACTTAATTGGAAGCCGGCACAGCAGTGATCTTCAGGTGGCGTTAGAAAACTTTAGCAGCAAATCTAAATCATATTGTCGATACCCTTTGTTTGCCCACGGCAAAGAGTGCACGCGCAGCGTCACATAGTCATGGCAGTTCCATAAAGCAAAAGGTGCTGGGGCTTTCAAAGCCCCAGCACCTCACCGGCCGGCCCCGACAAGATCGGACGCGTTCTCGTCAACCAGCGCGTTGAGTGTCTTCTCGACGGTCTTCCTCACCAGATTCCCTATATCCTTGCGCAGCGACTCCTCGTCGACTGATGCGGTGTTCGCAGACACAGCCCATGCCCCCTTCATCAATGATTTGTTGTTTAGCCGCTGGAAATCATATGACGGGGCGCGGGCCGTGTTCCGCCATGCGGTTGTCAATTTGCGAAAGAAATAATGAGTCACCCCGCCCAACGACCCATACGAGCAGATGACAGTAATTCGCACGGTTATAGTGCCTACTACGCTATGCGAGCCCCGTCATCATCATGTAGATTGGCAGCGCCGTTCAGTTTCAACTCGAAAACTTGGAAGCGATTCCAGTGAGTTAGCATCAGCATCAGATAGGTAGACAAAAGACTGTGGGGGCCTGCTAATCCCGAGCTCATTAAGCTCGAGCGGCTTATCAAATCTATAGCAGGAATCAATGAAAAAGATGACCGACCTACTTCTCCCCTCGTAATAGCAATCGAACTGTGTTTTACTCAGTGCGCCTTTATCGCACGTGGAATCCCATGCCTCTCTCGGAGAGCAACTCTCGGTCTTCGAAAGCATAAAATAACCAACGACCTTACCTGAACCCCGAGACTCATAGATGAAGCATCTATCAACTGGTTTCGACGGCAGCACCTTTCTATACTCGACGGTTTTCAATCCATCAAATATCAAATCCAAGTACTGTTTTTTAATTGAGATCAGTATTGCTGCCATAGTTGTTTCTGCTTGAAAAGTTCCACATATGCCTTCTCGTCAATTGACGCAATGCTCTGCGGAATGGGAATTCCATTTTTTCTCATGTCTTCAGCGCTGATTGCTGGCTGGATAAAACCAAGCAAATCGAAACTAAGAACTAGCAGGCCATTGTTAGCACCTTCGATTAGCAGGCGGATATCGTCTTTTGCATATACCGTTCGTCCCTTAACCAGATTCATCACCGCGGTTATATCCATCGTTCTATCACTCGTTCTAACAACACCATAAACCTCAACGGAACGCCTGTCTTTGCTTCGATAAAAATAAAGTAGGTCACCCGGCTCGATACGATTAGTTGAAGACCTACAAACATAGGCTTTTCGAATTGCGTTGCCTTCTGACTCTTGGAATTGAAGGCTCTTTCCAAACAACGAGCCTCGGAAGTCTGATATGTCAGGAAATAGCTTCTCGTGCCATTCCGGACGAATTGGAACTAAATGTTTACCGACAGCCGGGTCATCCATATAAGAAGGGAAATACTCACGAGCAAATGTATCTTTACCCAACATTGGATTATTTGACGTCGGGAAAACCCACTTACCGTATACGCAATCAGCGTCTTTCGCTCCACGCGATTCTATCGTTCCAAACTGGTGAAAGCCGAACTCCTCCAGAAGCTTAATTAGCGACCTCTGGATGACGCCCGTTGTTAGATAAATAAATGGAATCTCATAGCCAAAACACTTATAGAATACAGACTGCAGCAGATTCTCGCCAAGCTTAGCTCCGCGTGCTTCATCAGCAACTTTGAAGGTGCAAATCTTGAGAGTATCTTTGGAAGGGGTATAACCTTCGCTATTTATGGGCTCATCATGTTCGATTTTATAAATACAGAGAGCATATAGTTTTCCGTCCTCACGAATGGCAAAACTGTTGCGTTTCCCCAACACGCATTTATCGATGAACCATCTATTGAATTCATCACCATAGAAATCCCGAAGAGAATCAAAGAAACTGTCGCTCAGATCAAAATCCGAGCATGAGACCTCTTCGACAAGCGTGCGTATTTCTGTCCTCACGATGACACTCCCGGCTCTTGAACTCCTAGGAAACGCAATCGGCTCCAAATATCTCTCTCAGCGGCGCGCGTTTTGAAAGCTTAACGACCCACAGATTATCTGGACCACCATCCGCCGGCATAGGGAAGAGCTGAAAAAAAATGTCATTATCGACAGACGACAGTTCACACACATGCTTATCTTCAGTTCGATTGTATTTCATGACGCCATCTACATAATATGACCCGAGATATAAACCCGTTGCAGCATCTCGATAGCTGATGATATCAATCCCTTCAAGAGGCGTGTCTCTAATCTCATATTTTTTTACCCCAGATACAATCATGTCGAAGAATTCATGATGTATTTTCATAATGGCAATTGTCAGTTTTTCCACTTTCAAATCAACCTCCCTGCAAGCACTTCGAAACTAAAGAAATCAGTATAGGCGACAGAAGCTGGAGCATGTTCCCGATAGAGGCAGAAATTAAATCAAGCCCCACCAAAATCAAAAGATAGAAGAGGGCAGTTCTAGCACTAATTATTTTACGAGATAAACAAAACTGAAATATACTCGGACCCCCTGCTTCTTCCCATTGATAAACGATGAAACGACTCTTCTGCTCACTCCGAAAATAACTGCTACTCAATAACTTTGGCTGGTATTTGCTCCAACTCCCCATCTCGAGCTGACGAACTTTATACGGAGTAGACCAGGCTTCGACGGACCACTCCACATTCGCCACCAAAGCAAGCCTTACCTGAGCTATTTCACTTTGTGAACAGGCTAGGGCACAGCCAACATCAATCGGGAGTCCACGAATTTGGTTGATTTCGATAAAGGCGTAAGCGCGGAAGGGAATAATGGGTCCCGTAATAACTTCCTTAAAATCGCCAGGGCTTGAAATGGTGAAATCCAAGGCGGGATAAGGAATTCTGAACCTATAGTAAACAGAGGCGCCTTGACCCTCGGTATTGAACTTAAAATTGATTATTGACCCCTCTTCAGGATGATTGGCCATTTCCAAGCATGCCGAGCTAAGAGGGCAAACTGTATAGTTATGTGTATTAAAGAAATCTGAGTCCTCGGGCAAGAGATCTTGATTTATTTCACTGCGGTATTCATTAAATACTGAACGATAAATATAGTGGTCATCCAGCGTATTTGATAAATCGGTAATTTGCTCCTTTTCTAATTGGTATGGAACAAAAATTGTCACTACCCCAGAACCGGAATTGGAAGAAATGTCAATTCCGAAATCAACATCACAACCCAGCCTTCGGTTAATCCAAACATTAATATCAGCAGAAAGAACGATTTCTTTGTCCGAATCGCAAGAGGCATAGATAGCGAAGCTGTCAAACTCGGAAGGATTTGGCATACCCAATCGGCCACCAATAGCTACTAGATACAACTACAACATTGACGACAAGTGATATCAAGCCGTCTCGTCTACTTTAATTAAACGTTACAGCAAGCGGCACGTCGCTTATGCAAATGGTCAAAAATTGCAATTAAGTAGACTGAACCAGTCTCCGAAGATTGGCAGAATAACCACCAGCAACAAAGGGCACCGTAGCCCAGCATTCGGGGATCGCACGATCCCCGAATCACCGCCTGATATCTAAACTGCCGGAAAGGGAAGCAACTACTCGAATACGCATACCGGCTTATAAAGGAACGGAATGTACCTTTAACGCCGTCGAACAAACTACGGTCATCGGGATTACTAAAATCTCTCACAGGACAATCCCAGTCAGCACGAACACTTAACCCTACTTCCCCAGCGCGATTTTTACTTGCTGGTAGTCCCAGTCCAAATAGCCCTTGCGACGGCTTTTCATTGGAGCATGAACGCCGCAATCCCTGATAACTTCAGGACACAAAGACTTGTTCACGCGCGCAGAATTATATAGAACTACGATTTCGACGCCGGCCTCTTTGGCCATCCTGCATTCGTATTCGATATAGCTTTCAAACGTAACGTACTTTCCAACGTTACACAGCTTATATCCACAACGATACGACCAGCACCACTGGCAGCTACCCTTTGTTACCGAGTCGGTATGATCACCCACAATTAGAACAAAACGCTTTGATGCATCCATGCGTTGCCTAAGAGATGCCTTGATGTTACAGGGCTTGCTCGTATCGCGAGACTGATGAAGCTCATGGGCATCGGTAAAACTAAGCGACCAATAGCCGCTGTCGTTCCACTTTCTTAATTGTTCAACAGCGTCGAAATCATGGTCCCAATCGGCTGCAATATAGGTTCTTGTACGATAAGCCATGCGAACTCCTCTTAATCCCAAATAGAAACCTTATCAACATCGCCAGAGTAGACGACAACTGTCGTATGCCCGGTCAATTTCTCGCGATGGAGCGTTAAAAATGAAGTGATTAAACTGAATGACCCCTTATGGTCTAGGCCCATGCGCGATAAACCTGTACCCATTAGAGGAATAACCAAGTTACAACCCTGACCGTTTCCATCATGGAATTCAATCACGCCATTTAGAGCCAAAAGCAGATTCTCTCTATCGCTATGAGCGACATTCCGGCTATCGAATTGAGATAGAGCAGTAAGCAGGTACGTTATATTACCGACGGTAAAAGGAACAACAGTCCCAACCGGATACTCATTTGTTTTGCCACGAAATCCAGAAGGAACTGCCTTAACGGATGCCGGATCAACATCCGCAAGAGCGTCTTCAATCCTTCGATCGATTTCGGCAACAGACAGACCACGCTCATCCATCTTAGAAAGCCAGAGGCCATGCAGGCTAAATGGCGAAACGAGTGGATGCGCGCAGGAGCCCGGTTTGTCGGCTACGGTATCGAAAGTCGTATTGACAGGAATAACGCAACAACAATGACCATCTACAAAATCGTCTGTAAACGAAAACAAATCCCCATAACACGCCTGCAAAGACGAGCCGCCACAAGACCAAAACTCTCTATTTCTCTTAAGAGCGGCGTGGGCAGCACTGCCCACGCACGACAAAATGAGCAAGACCAAAAGAGCCATGATCTTTAGGCAAGTATTATTTAGTCCAAGGTCATCTAGGGAGATAAAGGAAACTACTACACCCCAAATCCCAAACACTCCCCCACACCATTTGACAAAACAGCTCCGCCAAAGATGGCTGCGGACACGAAGCGTGTCGATAAGTGTATTCATCCGCATTTCCCTAATCCATAATCCAGACAATATGATTCAAAGAAACTCTCTTTACCTCACGGGCTTGGTCAAGCTCAAACAGCAGCCATTCGAGCTCTTCCTGATTGTCATCTTCGGTAGTATCACTCATATCTGACATCCTTATAAGAAAGGAACGACTGGTTCATCGTAAATTGACGGTCAAAATCAAACAGTACCAAATCGTCCCAATGCTCCTCAGCAGTCAATAACGGGCTCACGGTCATAAATAATGAAAACGCCTCAGCGACTTTAATGGTGCCCCATGCATGACTCGAAGTGATTCACAATGGAAGAACTATTATCTTTGCCGCAATGAGAAACAATATCGACAGGCAGCATGACAGTCCCCAGTAAACAGTCAACCAAATTGCAAGCTCAACAAACGGATGTTAACATCATGCGCCGGGCAGTGAACGCCTGAGGCAATGGTACTCCCTAACGCTTTAACGAATGACATTGGTCAAATATTTTTCGTTAAACGGTAGCCGGAAAATCGAACTGCCGGAATACGTCATAGCGTAGAACGGACTCGGGCCCGACATGATTCTCACGGCGAGTTTCATCCTCACCCAAAACCTAATATTCTGACAATCTCAGGCTCTAGGAGCGAGTGCGCTGGACCGGAACGGGACGAACAACGGGATCGAGCGCATCGACCGCAAGATCAGGAGGAGGACGAGGGTCGTCGGGACCTTCCCGAACGACACCTCGGCACTCATGCGACATGCAGGAGCTGCACAGGCGCCTCGCCGAGCGGGTCGTGAACGCCGTGATGGACGCCGAGGCCGACCAGCTGTGCGGTGGCGGTACACGCCCACGACTGGCTTCTCTTCGTTTTCATCGTAGATGATCTTGCGAGCAGCGCAACATCCTAGGAAGTAAAACAGCCGATGCCTAAATATATTCCAAGACGCGATCGCAAAGAGAATTAATCAGGTGACAGCGACTCAGGACTTTTTTGATCAACCAATTCACTGGCAGGTCAATCAAAATGCACGCAGTCATCGTTAGCAATGTAACGAAGATTGAAATGAGCGGCCAAATAGGTAAAGAGTAATAGGGCTCAACGTTTACGAGCATTGGCACTAAACACGTCCTGAAAGCACCTTCAAATAGATACACTGCAAACACATGCACTGAAACTTTGTTAATTAGCCCAGAGGAAAAGTGGTGCTTTTTGAAAATAAGAAATATCGAGACCGCTTCAAGCAAAACAAATATGCTGCAGTCACGCGCAAAGGGAATGTGAATAGAACCCGTTAGCTTGCTCAGAATTGAGTCTAAGATAAATATCGAAATGAATGAACCGAGGAAAATAGCACATAAATGAGTATCGGACACCCTGTCTTCTGCGTTAAAGCGACGCAGATAGCCCCCAAGCAAATACACAAACACAAGGTTCAAAACATTTTTGCCGCTACCCAAAGGGTGGAAATAAAGAACGCTTGGTAGCAGAACGAAAACCAAGCAGAGCGCTGTTAGAAGTTTTTTGAACTGTCGCTGGGAGGAACGGTCTACAAACCCATTGAGATACGGCGAAAACAACAGGATTAATAGATAGCAAGTAAAGAACCAGAATTCATTCGTAGAGAACGGCAGCAACGCTTTAATGAGCTGCGAATACCCCCCCCCCCGATACAAATAATGTAAGCAAAGAAGCAAGTAGAGAATAAAACAGTGCCGATAGCTCCAGTAACAAAATCTTGAAACTCGTTCTTCTAATACCAAAGTAGCCGGAAATTAGAACAAATACGGACACCCCACAATTGAAAATGCTATTTTCGATTTGAATCCAAATGGAGTTAATGCCGAATGCATCACTCAGCAAGGGACCATTCACATGCATGATAACTATGCCAAATATGGCAAAAAGCCTCAGCAGCTCGATACTTGAGTTTCGTGTAGTAGCCATCGGTCATCCCAAAAAATTATCATCTAAGACTTAATCTTACTGAGCAAGCCAGAAACAAGCACCTTAAGATCTTTCACGTACAAAAGCACAATTAAGATTAATAGCAGTACCTCAATTGCGTATATATACACTGGATCCGTTATCAAGATTAGGAAGAACGACTGAAGCAATAAAATCGCGTAGGATGCCAGGTCGCGGCTCAAGTGTATGTTTAGGGGAACAATGCTCGACGCCTTATTCAGGCGGGTAAACCAGACGAATCCATATGAAACCATCGTAGAGAAAGCAGCTCCGAGCGGGCCGTAGCATCGAACTAGAACCAAGTTCATTGCTATATTGATCGCTGCGCCCACGATGGTGGTCGAGGCAAGAATCTTTGTTTCCTTAGCAGCGGCAAAAATACCTTCAAAAACACCGCAGAGACAGCTAAATACTACAGAAATGGTAAGTAGCGGCGCATACTGCCAGGCCTGATAGAAGTCATTTGCGTACAGAATGCGGGCAATAAATTTATCTCCTACAAGCAATAAAGAACATAGCAGCACCAGGCCGCAATTGTAGATTGAATAAATCCTAGAGTAAAACTCTCCCGAGCTTTCATTTATTTCTTTTACTGCCGATAAGATCCAAGCTTGGTTGAATATCGACTGAAAAACATTAAGGATCGACGGGATTTTAAAAGCAACTGAATAAATGCCGTTTGCGGCTGCGCCACAAATCCAAGTAACAATATATCGATCGGAAACATTGTTAATCCACCAAGCAATTTGGTCAAAGATCAATGGCCTACTATATTCAGCCATTTCCTCGCTCAATGCTTTGTTACGGCGTGCCGTTATATACGTCCATAGCTTAAGACGAACAACCAAATATATAGAAACGACAACGAAAGCGGATATATTTGCAATAAAGTAACCAGATACCCCCATGGGGAAGATAAGCAAAAGCGTCACATTGAGAATAATGATTACTGCAGAGCTAATGATACCAGCGATAGCTACATCAAAAATGCGATCGATACCACGTGCAAACGACAGCAGAATATCCGAAAGCAAGCAGAACACGTAATAGAGAACAAAATAAGTCGGATACTCGTTGAACAGAGGGATTAGATTCAACCAACAATTAATCGCTACGACAGCGACTATTACCAGGCTAGCCTGTATAAAAGATCTGATAGCTTCAGAGAAAACCTGGCAACGATCGCCCGTGGCATCCATTGAAAACCTAAGGGCGGCTTGAGAGACCGCACCCGACAGCAACGGAACCAAGAGAAACGCCGTGGTCGTATAAATGTCGTAAAGGCCATAATCGGCAGTACTGAGGACGCTTGTATACAACGGAACGAGCAAGAAAGAGAGAATCTTGCTCGCAAAGTTGCTCAACGTCATTAAGCCGATATTTTTAAGAAAGTATGTATATTTCCCCATTTTATATCCTTACGACAGCTTTCGGGGAAATTCTCGTTTGTCGTTTTCCCGAAAGCTATGTCCAAACTGCGACTCCCACCGAAGGGCTAAACAGAAAAAGGGCAAAGAGAGGGAGGCGCAAAAATACGTATAAAACATATTAAAAAATGCATTAAAGAGCCACATGAACACAAGGAAGAAAATGGGCAGAGCAGGCATATGACAATCCTTCAGTAAATTGCGGACCAGTGAACCAAATGCCCATAAATAAATGCACAGACCAAGAAGACCGTAGTCACTTAAAATCTGGATAAAATCGTTATGTGCCCAGAGAGGATTTCCAAAATAAGCGTAATTAAGATTAAATAGCCAATTAACGCCATGTCCGAATATCAGTTCAAAGGGCTTGCTCTTAAAGATATTCAAAACGTCATAAGACCAAAAGACCGATCGTCCGCTTGTAAAAGCTTCTAGGGGATCCATTCCGGTATTAGCCCTATTAGCTGTATTTAAAAATTTTTCACTAATAGGAGATGCGAGAACGATCAATACAAAAAAGCAAACACCTAAAACTACAATATAAGGAAATGTTTTTTTATTATTCAATTTAATATAAATAAACAATAGCCATGCGCACAGAAGCACTGCAAGATATGTCCTCGAGCTTCCCAGCAATACACAGAGACTTGAGATAAAGAAAGAACCCAAATAAATAAATTTACCATGCAGCTGATACTGGACTAATGAAATTGCAAACACATAGATGGCAGTGGGACAAAGAAGGAATGTTGTTCCAGCAAAAGAGACAAATCCTTTTGTTTCTCCTTCGTATATATATGAAGAGCTCATAAAAAAGGAGATAAAGACGACTAAATTCCAGATCAATAGAATGGCATCGACATATTTCTTTTTACTACGAAATACAGCCAGGAATTCATCCTTTTCTAGCTTTATCAATTCAAAAAAAAGTAACAAAAAGGGAAAGTAAAACAGCATATTGTTTTCATAATAATGAAAACCCCATTTTGTAACGTTAAGCAAAAACGTTCCAACGATGAAAAGAGCGATCATTAACTGCTGAAAATGAAAACGCTTAAAGAAATAGTAGAGAAAGAATAGGAGTACGGTAACTCCAGTCAAAACTAGATTTAAGCTTGCAATCTTGGTTTTCAATAAAGATGTAATCGGAAATAATAAAAGAATATAAAAGAGGAGAGTTTTAACTACCTCTCCCCCCTTATTCCTCGTTTTTCCTGAGCAACTTACAGGATGTTGCGATATCTGGTTCATTAATAGATCTCCTTCAGATGAGCGACAGTGCTGTTCGAATCCCATTCGGGCAATTTATATGTCAGCTTATGTATTGGAGTAAGCGCCTTAATTTGCTCAACCCTTTGAACATTAAAGGGTTTTTGAAGTTCAATCATTAGAAGATGATTATCAATTTGAAGATGATTATCAATTTGGTTGTAATAAGGAACTTCATTCCAGAGCTGCTCATTCGCATCGGTTACGATTCTAAATAGCATATGAAGTAGAAAATAATTCTTTAAATAATTGAATTTATCCCAATATGCAAAAATCAAATCACGAGTTTGAATAAGCAATTTAAATTGAGGCTGCGCTGAGTATATAAACCAACTGGCCATGTTAATCATTTCTTTGTCCATCCATCCATTGTGAAAAACGAAGAAGCCTGATTCCAGAACAAAATCGGGTATAGCCCCGGTAAGCATGGTCGTTGCATCCAGCCAAAGCCCACCATGCTCAATGAGAAGTTGGAGGCGTAGTATATCGGAAAAATGAGTGTTGCTGATCACTCCACTTTTCCATTTATCAACTATGAAGTCTGGCAGCGTGGCATATTCCGAGAAGTTCTCCGCAGTGATCAGAACAATGTCCCAGTCCTGCAGCCATTTATTAATTGATGCATAGCACTGTTTGACCACCACAGGCGCTGCATCAATGCCTTGAAGCCAGCATACCCATGCAGTTCGAGACGAAGTACATGTAGTTTCAGCAGCTGCAGCCTTAGTTATCTCGACTTTTGCAAGATAATCCCTATAAAAGGGTCCCATCTTCTTGTTGACCCATTTATACGCCTTATACATGCTGTTAAGGCCAACGAGATACTTATCGCCGAACCCGCAAGCCATTAATCCCACAGATGCGGCATCGGTAAACAGAGTTCTCGAAGCAATACTATTGCTCAAGCGTTTAGCCAGCCTATTCATACTTACCTTTCATTTGTTTAAGAGCTTTAACGGGCTCAAAGACAAACAACATCCACCAGTGCGATAGAGAGATTTGGTAGATGGCGATTGGAACCGCGATGCTAACAACAAACCCAACGACCATATTTATACAAAGCGAGTCGATTCCAAGCTTAAGAAGAATTGATCTAATTCCCGCAGCGCAAATCGTGTGCAGAACATAGACCGGCATAAAGAAACGGCCCATTTTTGATAAATAGGGGGCATATTTTTGCAGTCCCTTAGCGCCAATCGCCATCGTAATGATGGAATAGACAAATAACGTTGCAAGTAAGAACTGCAAACCACGATTGGAATTTTCCGCACCGTAATTATTGAATGAAATAATAAGGGCTGCAATCATAGCGATCACCGCAACAGTGCGGTTTAAAACCCTTCCGCGAATGTCGCCGTCAGATAGAAGCATTCCAAATACAAACCACACGCCACAAGCGGCGATTTTCTGGACTAGATCCGGGAAACTCCAGCACATAGGGCAAAAAACGTAGATCAGCTTTATTGCAAAAGCAGCAATGAATAGCTTTAAAGTGTTTTTGATGTTGCCAAGCCTGGGAATTATGCAGAATAAGAGAAACAGCGTGTATAGGTACCAGTAAGGCGCAATCGGCTCGAACAACAATGTGCACACAAAAGGCGTAGCCTGGTTATTAACCTCACTTGAGAACACATTTTTGAGAAGCAAGGTTAAGGTTGAAAAGACAACATATGGCACACCCAGAGAAAGCGCCTTGCTCTTAAGGGATCGAAGGTGCCCCTCCAGTGTCGAACCACCTTTGTTGAACTGATATAAAAAACCGCTGCAGACAAAAAATAGTGGCACATGGAAGGTATAAACGGTCTGTATGGGAAGTTGATACCAAGGATTGTCCTCATTAAGTAAGCCAGAAGAGGCCATCGACATGTATAGATGCCCAAATACAACTAAAAGGCATGCGAACAACTTGACCGCATCAACCCATGCAACTCGAGAACCTTTTAGAGGCTTATTAAGAGATTCGTTGACAGTGCTTTTATTATGCATCTTCGCAGTTAACCATTTCTTCGACAGTACATGGCTCTCTCAGCCCTTTTGCAAGATACGGGGCAGAAAATGCCTCTAGCTTTTTCTTAGATTCCGCGTAGCTGCCAATTACTTTTGCTGGCACTCCGCCAACAACACTCCCCGATGGAACGTCTTTTGTTACCACCGCACCAGCCGCAATAATGCAGTTATCACCTATCGTTACACCATAATTGATGATCGCATCGGCTCCAACATAGACATTGTTTCCGATTTCCACGCGCCCGTATCGGCACAAAAAGCGGTCAGATTGTTCCTCATGATTGAATACAGTGTTAAGGGCGGAGTGCGTAACGATTCGCACGCCGGCAGAAATGGCCACATTATCGTGGAACGTGACCAAAAACGGCTCAGCGGGGAGCAAGTTTGACTGGTAATAACAATTTTCGCCAACCGAGGCAAAATAATTATGGCGCTTCATAAAGGCCATTTTCTTCCAGCCATCACGAATTGTGATGAGTCGTAGCTGCCGCCAATAGCGCCTAAAGGTATCGAAAGTCTTATAAAGAGGCATTATTCTCCCTGCGATTTATATCCAAGCATTCCCTTGACGTTGAATAGGATTCTTTCAGGCGTGATCTTGTGCCGGTTAAACCACAGCACCTTTGCGTAGTACTTGATTTTGCTCCTCTTGCTCTTCTGCCTAATAAGGTCTTCCGTAATCTCATACGGACGATCGGTTGTAACATCGGGATAGATCAAATACTGCTTGATGGGATCGTACTCGCGAATCCTAAAGCTGGTTGGCCGACACCAGTAATGAAGATACATATATTCCTGCGTCTCGATATTCCCCCGATAGAGGTAGTAGCGAGTTATTCGGCCGTTTTTCCAAGTGAATACCTGTGACTCATTCTTCTCTCTATCGGCCTCTTCTTGCCAATCGAGATAAAAGCCGTAGTCATACTTAAGAAGGTTTGCAAAATCGATCCCCTTATATACAGGAATAGAAAGTCCCTCATAGATTGCATCCATTCCAGGCTCGTCGAACGCGTAGCTCTTGTCATTTCCAAGGGCCTCGTGGTAGTCGAGAGCACCATCAATATGGGTTCTATAACGAGAACATACCTCGGGAGAGTTTTTAAACAACATCGAGTGGCCGTTAAAGCCGATCTTCTCGTACTTGGACAAGATTTCGTCCGTGTAGAACTTTCTAATATCGCCCCATACGAGATCGATATCGCAGTCACCCCAGAAGTCATAGCCTTTTAGCTCTTCGGCAAATATCTCGCCATAAGCAGGCTTAAAATCGCAAAGCTTATAGGGACGATCCAAAGAGATGGGAAAGTCATAAATCTGCTGGGCACGTTCGCGCATTTTATCAAACGACCAATACGTCACTTTCACATTTGGCGGATAGTCGTATTCCGTGTGATCGTCGGTAAAAATGAGCCAGTCAATCGAAGGATTGCAGCCACAGCTCATAAGCCAAAACTGAAACCCTTTGGGAAACTTTCCGAAATAAGGAACAACATATGCAATGGAATACATAAGAATCATCCTACTGAAGTTAAAAGTGTTGAATTGGAATGACGCCACAAGCGATATATAACAAAGCCGGCTGGAAGTAAGAGAAGTGTAAATATCTTCGAATGAGATGCTTTAATAATTTCACTAACCGTTTTACCAGCGATTTTTCCGTAGACGATTAGCTGCACGACCGCTTTTATGCGTTGTTTCGCGACCACGTCAGGATAAGTAAACTCTATCGCTCTACAAAAACAGCCCTGAGGAGACTTGATATTGTTGGACCTCCTGTTAGAGGTAAGTCCGTCAGACAAATAATCCCCAATGTAAATCGCTTTATTGATGTGAATCATTCGATAGTTACGAGCAATTCTCATCCAAACAACATCCTCGCCGAGAAATTTTTCGTCCGGGAATTCGGGGAAGGGAAATTCACGAAGAACATGGGTGAAGTAGACCTCAGCCTTATCGGCGTGGGTATCACTACTGTTAACCCTCGCCTCGATATAAGACGCTTCATAATAGTCTTGTTTAAATAAGTCGCCGTTAATTTCCCCATCAGGAAATTTCCTTAAAAAGCTGTAACCGCAAATCTCTTTGTGGTCCTTATAGCGATCGTAGATTTTTCGAATCTGAGCAACTGCATCCGAAGTAAGCCAGTCATCAGAATCGACAATAAAGGTTAACTTACCCTGCGCATGTTCAACGCCAAGATTTAAAGCAGTGTGTTTACCGCCGTTCTGCTTGTATAAATATCTGATATTAAGATCAGAGCGTGCGCGTATATTATCAACAAAAGCATGAGTGCCGTCAATGCTCCCATCATCAACAATGAGCCACTCAAAATCCTTAAATGATTGTTGCTCGAGCGAAGCCCAAAGCCTTTGCAAGGTGCTCTCTCGATTATAAGTTGGAGTTAATATTGATAGAAACACGACAATCCTAACGTGCGCCAAACCGTTTAGTTGCTCTTTTGAAACCGAGGGCAAAACAGCTAGATAGAAACAGAACAACAGCGAGGTAAATCAAATATGAGACCCAAGAGCCGCCTAAAAGAAAGGTTCCGCCCAAACGCTGAACGATTCGAAAGCACATCATGTGCGATAAATAAATCTCAAGTGAAATGCCACTTATAAATAGAGTTACCGCATTATTCAAACAGGATAGAGGACGCGCTTTTATCGCAATACAAATTAGACCTGCTACAGCGCACAGACCCCCAAAACAATTCATACCGAAACACACAATGGATGCACAGCCAAAGAGTGCGATAAGAGCTGGGATAAAAATATAGTTTTCAACGATTTCCGCGAGTTTGAATCGGTAAAGAAATATCAAACCGCCCAGTAAAAAGAATACTGAGCAGTACAGGATATTCGTTCTGTAGTCAAAGCCCGCCACAACGTGTGCGTTGTTAAAGAAATATGAGCTACATAGATAGTTGTAAACCAATGCGATTGCGAACGAAATCCAAGCGCGTTTTTTATTGGCGAGAAGAAAACAGTAGAACGGAAATAGAAGATAGAAGACGAAAACGAGTCCGAGGAACCAGCCGACGCCGACAACCGACATTGTCGGATTGGGTAGCAGCCCAAAACAGAGCGTCAAATTTGCAAACACTTCAAATATCGAATGAAGAGACGGACTGATCACGAAATCAATCAAGCAAAGAAGCGCAAAAAACGGTAACGTTTTTGAAAACCGACGTTTATAGAAGTCTACAATCGAAACATTGCCGGAGAGCATTCGGTCGTAGTAACCGCAACACATGGAAAAGCCGCTAACGGCCATAAAGAGATAAACAAACTCCCCCATAGAGCCAATGACTCTATGGACAGGGTCGGGCAGAATAAAGCCACCGTTTGTCATCACATGCATTGAGACAATGCCGACAGCTGCGAAAGCACGCAGACCGTCGATTGCGTCATAGCGTTTAACGTCACTCAAAGGGTTCTCCGAGAATTGAATGGGTATCAGAAGTCAGATTTTTCTACAGCGCCTCATGCGTCTCGTACACGTGGGCGTCAGCCTTCGACGCCTCGGACAGGCCGTCATTGATCTTGGCGCACAGGTCGCAGGTGGAGCAGGCATCGAGCTGCTCCTTGGTCACGCGACCCTCCTCGTAATCGCGCACGACCTTGAGCTCGTGCATGTCGTAGGGCCTTTTGGTGAACAGCGCCTTCACCTTGTGCTTGAGAACCCACCAGCCGGGCTTCCAGATGTACTTGTGCATGGCCGGGCTCACCGAGCCGATCATCCAGCAGTTGCGGTCGCAGTGGCGGACCTTCGCGCGAACCTTCTCGGCCTGGTCGGAGTTCCAGAGCTCGTCCCAGGACTCCTCGTTGAGGTTGCCCATGACCTCCTTGTCCTTGGTGCCGTTGCAGGGCATGACGTCGCCGTAGGGGTCGATGAAGAAGGTGTCGAACGCCATGTCGCAGGGCAGCAGGCGCGGCTGGCCGTAGATGTAGTTGATGAGGCCGTGGTTGAAGTAGGCGCGGAACCACTTCTTGGGGCTGTTGGACCTGAGCAGCTCGTTGACCAGGTCCTCGAAGTTCTTGGCCACCATGGGTCGGTCGTGGATGATGTTCTTGGCCTCGACGAAGTAGAAGCTGTTGTGAAGCGACGCCGTGGCGAACTCCATGCCCAGCTCGTCGGAGATCTTGTAGAGGGGCACCAGGTCGGGCGCGTTGAGGTCCTGCACCGTCATGCCGAAGCCCACGTCGGGGTGCTTGAGCTCGACGAGCTTCTTGAGCGTGGCGTAGCCGCGGTTGTAGCCGTTATCCAGGCCGCGAATCTTGTCGTTGGTCTGCTGAAGGCCCTCGATGGAGATGCGGATGCCGACGTTGGGGAACTCCTCGCACAGGTCGATGATGCGGTCGGTGAAGAAGCCGTTGGTGGAGATCACGATACGGTCGGACTTCTTGTAGAGTTCGCGAACGATGTCCTTGAGGTCCTGGCGAATGAAGGGCTCGCCGCCGGTGATGTTGGTGAAGTACATCTTGGGGAGCTTCTTAATGGTCTCGATGGAAAGCTCCTCCTCCGGGCGGCTCGGAGCCTTGTAGCGGTTGCACATGGTGCAGCGCGCGTTGCAGCGGTAGGTGACGATGACGGTACCGTTGAGTTTCTTTTCGGCCATGTGGATTAGTTTCCCTTCTTGCTATTGATAAGCTCCTGGTAGAGAGCAGTGAGATCCTTCATGTAGTTGTCCTGTGAGCAGCGCTCCAAGACGTACGAGCGGCAGTTCGCTTGCATCGTCGCGTAGGCATCCCGGTCTTTGACCAACGCCGCGCCGCGCAAAATCGCCTGGGTCAGAGAATCGACATCGCCCGGCTCGCAAAGCAGGCCGGTGCGACCCTCATCGATAAGCTCGGGTATTCCGCCGATATTGGTGCCGATCACGGGCGTGCCAAGGGCGAACGCCTCGACAATCGAGTAGGGCATGTTCTCTCTCCAGCGCGAGCTCGCGATGGCCAGGGTGGCACGCTCCGCGTAGCGCCACATGTCGGCACCGCTTTGAAAACCGACCAGCTCGATGCGACCTGAAGCTTCGGGGCCCGCAGCTGCGATCCTGTCTTCGATGCTTTGCCTCTCGGGCCCGTCTCCGGCGATCACGAGTCTTAAGTTGCCGGGCAGGGATGGAAGCGCATTGATGAACGCTTCGACAAGTATGTCAACGCCCTTCTCGCTCGAGAGGCGCCCGAAGAACAGGAGATAAGGATCGTCTCGATCGGTTCTGTCTACACTGTCTGCCGCGTTATCAAGAATCTCCTGTTTTGCGAAGTTCTGCATATAGACAACTTGCTGGGTGGGAAAACCGCCCTCGACAAGCTTGTTCCTCATGAATTGCGAGGGCGCGACGATGCAGTCGATCTTGCTGTACGAGCGATGCAGCTTAAGATAGTCCGCTTCGAGCATGCCCATACCGCTCTTTGCGGTGGAGCCCTTCACGCATTTACGCTTTAGGCAATTAGAGAAATGACCGCCCAAGCAGGCATCGCACACAGCACCCGAGCCATCGAGCATCACGTAATTCGGACAGACCAGAATGTAATCGTGGGAAGTGAACAGGACCGGAACCCTATGCTGTTTGAGATACGGGGCGTCCAGGACGGAGAGCGTGATCTGCCGATGCACGAGGTTCATGTGCACGACATCCGGGTGGACACGCTCGCAGAGGGCCTGGAATTTATCCCTTGCCTCTTTTGAATAGATCAGTGAGGTCGCCGCCGTAACTTTCTGAGACAGCGACGTGGGACCGTTGTAGTCTTTTGCGGACACAAAGAGGTCGGAGTCCTCACAGGGAACGTTCTCCGAACCCTCCATTGCAAAGAAATGCACCTCGTGCCCAAGGGCCTTCAGACCCTCAGCGAGTCCGAAGTAGTATGTCTCGGAACCGCCCTTAAGGTAATGGAACTTATTGACCAAGATGATCTTCATCGGGCACTCCCCCTGTAGAGTTCGAGGGTCCGCTCGACGACGGAATCCCAGTTGTAGGCTTTCTCGACGTGTGCCTTGGCGGCGGTGCCAAGGACTCGGCTGCGGTCGCCGTCCGCGAGCAGGTCTCGCAGCGCGGACCGCAGGGAATCGGCACTCCCCTTCTCGAACGTCACGCCGTTGCCGGTGAGGACGTCCGCGCACTCGGGGATGTCGCTCGTCACGCAGCAGCGCCCATAGGCCATGGCCTCCAGCAGGCTCATGGGCATGCCCTCCACGTCGGAGGGCAGCACGTAGGCATAGCAGTTGGAATACAGCTCGGCCAAGGGTTCGCCAGTGACGAAACCGGTGAACACTATGCGATTGTCGCCCTGGGCTGCAGCGCGAAGGGACGCCTCGTACTCGGAGGTGTCCGAACCGCCACCGGCGATGACGAGCCTCTTGTCCGTATCGAGCTCCTTGAAGGCCTCGATCAGGACTTCGGGGCGCTTCTCGGGGACGAGCCTGCCAAGGTACAGCAGGTAGGAGCCCGCATCGAGCCCCCATTTATCCTTTATCTGATTGACCGGCCTCGGCTGCTTATTCTCGATCCCGTTGGGGATGAACGTCGCCGTGCGGCCGTAGGCGCCCTCGAAGTAGGACTGGGCCGATTTGGACAGGACGATGAGGCTGTCGGCCTTGGTGGCAGCGGCCTTCTCCCCCATCTTGATGTAGGTGCTAGCGAGCTTCCCCCACTTGGCGCGCTGCCAGTCCAGGCCGTGGATGGTGGCCGCGGTGCGAATGCCCGCGCGCTTGGCCAAAGGCAGCGGCACGCAAGGGCCCTCGGCGTGGTAGTGGATCACGTCGGGCCTGCCCTTGATTGCAGCCAAGGTAGCGAAATATGAGGACGAGAGGGCGGCGAGGCCCTTCTTGTCGATTGTCTTAACCGGCACGACGCGCACGCCGTCGACGACGCGCGCGCGGCAATCCGCGGCGTCGCCGGTCATGACGTCCGCACCGGAACGGTCGTAGCAGGTGACCTCGTGGCCGAGCGCCGCCATGCGGCGGGCGAGCTCGGTCACGACGACCTCCACGCCACCCTCGCGGGAGCCGTATCTCTTGTGTCCGATCATCGCGATGCGCATCTAGCACGCACCCTTGCCGGTGATGACCTCGATCACCGTGAGGATGACAATCTTGAGGTCGGTGACGACACCGCTGTTGGCGATGTACTCCAGGTCGCGCTGGACCATTCCGTCGAAGCCGGTCGAGTTGCGGTCAGTAACCTGCCACCAGCCGGTGATCCCGGGTTTAACGGCCAGGCGCTGCAGGTCGTACTCGGTGTACTCCGCAACCTCATTGGGCAGAGGCGGGCGCGGACCGACGACCGACATCTGGCCCAGGAACACGTTGACGAACTGCGGGAACTCGTCGATGGAGTGCTTGCGGATGAACTTGCCGATCTTGGTGACGCGGGGGTCCTCCCTCATCTTGAACATGGCGCCGGCGATCTCGTTCTGCTCCTTGAGCTCGGCGAGGCGCTCGTCGGCGTCCCTGTACATGGAGCGGAACTTCCACATGCGGAAGGTAGACAGGGTGCCGTCGCGGTGGGTCTGGCCCACGCGGATCTGGCTGTAGAACGGGTTGCCCTCGCTCTCCAGGCGGATTGCCGCTGCGAGCACAAGACTAGGTATGGCGATGACTACCAGCACGCAGCCGCTGAACACGATGTCGAACGCACGCTTTACGGCCCTGTAGCCCAGGCGCGTGCGGTCCCAGTCCTTCACGGCCTGCATGGCCTTGTAGCGCACGCTCACCTCGCCGCCACTCATGGCCTGGGCAACAAGCGCGGCCCCCACCGGCGCGTTTTGCCCTGTCACTTCTTTAGTAGTCAAGTTCAAATCCACGTCCCTGTCCCCAGGGATCCCCCAATCGATGAATTCAAATTGCGAATGAATTGCCAGTGCGACGTCCCCTTACGTCTTACTGAGCACGTCCAGCGGAAGCAGCTCCCTAAAAGCGGAGTCGCCTTCGCCCACGTCTACCAGGCACCAGCGCTTATGACGGTCGATCTTCTTTACACGGGCCTCTTGCCCCACCAAGGGCCCTAGCTCTATGTGCAGCACGCCGTCTTCTATACGCGCTACGCTGTTGCGTACCACGCCGTCGTCGTCGAGAACGCTGCGATACCAGTCCTGCGCATCGTCCGGCATGGGCGCATAGGCCCGCTCTCCGCTGCCGGCAATGCGGCAGCCAAAGCTCAACTGGGCCAAAGCCTTATCGAGAAGGGCAGCATCGCGCGTGGCGACGAAGAAGTATTCCTTGTACATAGGTTTGATTTGGAGCGACCAAGCGCCGTCCCGCTTAAACCAGAACTCCTTTTGCATCACAAAAGCGTCCTGCATTAGCTCGTGCGGGATAATGCGGCGGACCTTTTCGCAGGTCTCGCGCTCTTTACCATTGGGGGTGTGGACCAGATACCAGCGGACGCGGCCGTGCTGGCTGTTGGTAGTAGCGCCACTAAAGGCACCGGGCAGCTGCTCTTGGCGCCGCATCGTCTGTTCCATCTCTCGCCCCCTTAACTTGCATCCGCGACACACGCGGATGCAGAGGCGTTAAAAACAGGCTTCTCGCTCGCAGCTAGGCGCAGTCGCAAAAGTACAGGTTTTTGTAGTGGGGTATGGAGATGTGTCAGCTCTCGCCGCAATTTGCGGAATCTAGGAAAACGGTCTGGATTTATTCGTATAATGAGCTTCGTCGAAAGATACGAAAAACTGTACATTTTTGCGCAACAAAAAAGCCGCTCTAACCTGCGGCTCTTCTTCTATAGACAACAAAAAAGGCGACCGTCCGCGAGGACGATCGCCTTTGTTAATTCTTGTGTTGTTTGTACTAGGCGCGAGTCTTGATCTCCTCGGTCACCTTGGCAACAAACTCGTCGACGCTCATCTGAACGGTCTCGTTGGAGCGGTCGCGGACGGAGATGTTGCCGGCCTCGACCTCCTTCTCGCCCAGGATGAGCATATAGGGCACACGGTCAATGGAGCGGGCCTCGCGGATCTTGTAGCCGATCTTCTCGTCGCGGTCGTCGCAGACCACGCGAATGCCGGCTTCCTCCAGCTTGGCGCACACCACGTGTGCGTAGTCGCGGCTCTTCTCAGAGACGGGAAGCGCCTTGACCTGCACGGGAGCCAGCCAGGTGGGGAACTTACCCGCAAAGTGCTCGATCAGAATACCGATGAAGCGCTCGATGGAACCAAAGCACACGCGGTGCAGCATGATGGGGCGCTTCTTGGTGCCGTCGGCGTCCACGTACTCCAGGTCAAAGTTGAGCGGCATCTGGAAGTCGAGCTGGACGGTACCGCACTGCCAGGTGCGGCCGAGCGAGTCCTCCAGGTGGAAGTCGATCTTGGGGCCGTAGAAGGCGCCGTCGCCCTCGTTGACCTCGTAGTCCATGCCCAGCTTCTCCAGAGCGGTGCGCAGGCCCTCCTCGGCGCGCGCCCAATCCTCGTCCGAACCCATGGAGTCCTCGGGGCGGGTGGAAAGCTCAACGTGGTACTTAAAGCCAAACTTCTGGTACACGGAGTCGATGAGGTTGACCACGCCCACGATCTCGTCGGTCAGCTGGTCGGGACGCACAAACAGATGGGCGTCGTCCTGGTTAAAGCAGCGCACACGGAACAGGCCGTGCAGGGCTCCACGCAGCTCGTGGCGGTGCACCAGGCCAATCTCGCCGGCGCGGATGGGCAGCTCGCGGTAAGAGTGCGGCTTGGAGGCGTACACCAGTACGCCGCCCGGGCAGTTCATGGGCTTAATGCAGTACTCCTCGTCGTCGATGACGGTGGAGTACATGTTGTCCTTGTAGTGGTCCCAATGGCCCGAGGTCTTCCACAGCTGCTTGTTCATGATGAGCGGCGTGGAGATCTCCACGTAGCCGGCCTTGTGGTGGATCTCGCGCCAGTAGTCCAGCAGCGTGTTCTTAAGGATCATGCCGTTGGGCAGGAAGAACGGGAAGCCGGGGGCCTCGTCACGCATCATAAAGAGGTCCATCTCGCGGCCGATCTTGCGGTGGTCGCGCTTCTTGGCCTCCTCCAGCATATGCATGTGCTCGTCGAGCTCTTCCTTGGTGGCAAAGGCGACGCCGTTGATGCGGGTGAGCATCTTGTTGTCCTTGTCGCCCTTCCAGTAGGCGCCCGAGACACCGGTGAGCTTAAAGGCCTTGAGGGCCTTGGTGTAGCAGATGTGGGGGCCGACGCACATGTCGATGTAGTCGCCCTGCTGGTAGAAGGTGATGCGGGCGTCGTCGTCCAGATCGCCGATGTGCTCGACCTTGTACTTCTCGCCGCGCTCCTCCATAAGGGCGATGGCCTCGGCGCGGGGCTTCTCGTACACGGTGAACTTGAGGTTCTCCTTGACGATCTTCTTCATCTCGGCCTCGATCGCGGGGAAATCGTCCTCGCTGATCTTGACGCCCTCGGGCAGGTCGACGTCGTAGTAAAAACCGTTGTCGGTCGCGGGACCGTAGGCAAAGTCGGCCTGGGGGTACAGGCGTTTGATGGCCTGCGCCATGATATGCGCGGCGGAGTGGCGGATGACGTGCGTGACCTCGTCCTGCGGGAGCTCGGCCACCGAACCGTCATTGTAGAGTGCCTTCATGGGTATGTTTTCTCCTCTCGGATGTCTGATGCAAGTGCGTGCGATGCGCTCGGCGTTTTTGACTTGCATCATTATAGGCAGGTTGCCTTGGTATACAAGCGCCCGCCGCACCTGAATGGCACGGCGGGCGAATTTCTACGCATGCTTCATCGCGTGGGGCGCGTGCGGAGCGCGCGGCGTTCGCGTGGCGCGCGGCGTGCCCGTGGCTTGCGGCCGGCCCGGCGATGGATGCGCTACTGGATGCGAGTTCGGCAGTAGGGGCAGACCTTCCAGTGTGCGTCGAGCGGGCGATGGCAGCTGGGGCACACGTTGCGAACCTGGGTGTCGCACACCGGGCAGACCACAAAGTCCTTCTCGATGGGCGCACCGCACTGCGGGCAGGTGCCGTACTGGGCAAGCTGGCGCTCGCGCAAGGCCATGTCCAGCTCCTGCTCCTCGCGGTCGGCCGCATAGGAGTGCGGGCGCAGGACCAGGTAGGCGATGAGGCCTACAAACGGGATGAGGGCAATAATGCCCCATGCCACGTAAGCGCTAGCGCCGCGGCGGCGGGCGTCAATAAACACATAGACGACCGACAGCACGTACAGGGCGATGATAAAGCCAACAAAGGCATAAATGACGCCCATAAGCTGCGGCGACATGAGCTCGGAGATGTACTTGGACATTACGGGTACCTTTCGGGGTAGTTACAACTCGAGTTAGTGTAACACGGGGGTTAACGATTTGGCAGGTCGCAGGCATGGGCGGATAGAAACATCTCAATCTGTAACAGGTGAGAGCGGAATCCGGGTCCAGATGTTACAGAATTAGACAAACCGTTCTCTCCCAGACTTAAATCTCAATCTGTAACATCTTGACTCCAAAATCAGTCCCTACTGTTACAGATCAAGATGAACGGTGAGCCCCCCGTTAAATATCTCAATCTGTAACAACTAGGGGCCAGAAACCCTTTTATCTGTTACAGATCAAGACAAAGGAAAATGTCCAATCTCAATATCTCAATCTGTAACATCAACTCGGCAAAAACAGGTCTAACTGTTACAGATTTAGACATTCAAAACCGACTGATGGGTTCATCTAAATCTGTAACATCTAGACCCCAAAACGGTCCCGAGATGTTACAGATCGAGACAGATGACCTCTCCCTGACTTTAAATCTCAATCTGTAACACATAGGACCGATTTTCTACTCTTACTGTTACAAATCAAGACAAACAGAGGGGCCACCTGGCAAACGTCTCGATCTGTAACATCTGGAACCCAACTCTTCTGCTTACCGTTACAGAACGAGACAAACCTTTGACAACAGGGGTGCCAGACGAGGTCACCGATTGACCTGAGTCTCCCCTCGCCTGCCGTTGGCGGATGCAGCGGGGCTGTTCGCCGCATTGCCGCCGCGCGGGGGATGCGCACACCGTAGGATAGCCTTATTGACAGCCTGTCAACTTGTCTTGGAGGCACTGTGACAGAAACGTTTGATATCGCGATTGTGGGCGCGGGCATCACCGGATGCGCCATCGCGCGGCAGCTCGCACGGTATGACCTGTCCATCTGCGTAGTCGAGGCGGCCAACGACATTGCCCTGGGCGCGTCGAAGGCCAACGGCGGCCTGGTGCACGCCGGCTACGATCCGGCGCCGGGCACGGTTAAGGCCCAGGTCAACGCCCGCGGCTGCGAGCTATATGGCACGTGGGCCCAGGAGCTGGGCTTTTTGTTTTGCCGCACCGGGTCCATGGTGCTGGGATTTAGCGACCAAGACCGCGCGCAGCTGGAGCAGCTGCAAAGCAACGGGCTGGCAAACGGCGTACCCGAGTTGGCGATCATCGGGGCCGAGCGCATCCACGAGCTGGAGCCGCGCGCCAGCGCCCAGGCCACGTGCGCGCTGTGGTGTCCCTCGACCGGCTATGTCGATCCGTTTGAGGTCGCCATCGCCGCGATGGAAAACGCCGTAGCCAACGGCGTGACGTTTGTGCGCTCCGCACCGGTGGAGACGATCGAGGTAGCTCCCGGCGCTGGCGACAAGAGCGGTGACGGGACCGCTCGTTTTACGCTGGTGACACCGGCCGGTGATGTGCGCTGCCGCTATTTGATTAACGCGGCGGGCAACGGCGCCGCAGACATCTCGCATATGGCGGGCGCCGAGGAGTTCCAGATGGTCTGGCGCCAGGGCAACATTGTGGTGCTGGACAAGGAGCCGCGCGCACTCATGCCGCTCTACCCCGTTCCCACGCCGGTTTCCAAGGGCGTCATCGTTACGGGCACCGTCCACGGCAACACGGTGATCACCGCGACGGCCGCTGTGCGCGAGGCGGGCGACACGCAGACCTATGCGGGCGACGTAAACGCGCTGTTGAGCGGCGCGCGCAAGCTGGTGCCCGATCTGGATACGCGCCGCGTGGTGCGAACGTTTGCCGGCGGGCGTCCGGTCATTAAGGGAACGAACGACTTTTTTATTGGACAGTCCGCCGTGGTGCCGGGGCTGTTCCAGGCCGCGGGCATTCAGTCGCCGGGCGTAGCGAGCGCTCCGGCCATTGCCGAGCGAATGGAGCAAGTGCTGCGCGAGACGGGTGTTGCTTTGCGCGAGCGGGCCGATTGGGATCCGATTCGCCGTGCGCCGGACGACTTCGACCGTGCGCCGCTTGCGCGCAAGGAAGAGCTGATCGAGTCCGACCCCGCGTGGGGGCAGATTGTCTGCCGCTGCGAGACGGTGCCCGAGGCCGAGATCGTGGCCGCGATTCGACGCCGCCCGGGTGCGGTCTCGGTCGAGGGCGTCAAACGCCGTTGCCGCGCCGGCATGGGTCGGTGCCAGAGCGGCTTTTGCCAGAGCCGCGTGGTGCGGATTCTGGCCCGCGAGCTGGGCTGCGATCCCAGCGAGGTGCTGCTGGAGGACACTGGCTCGTGGCTCGTTGAGGGACCTTTGAAGGGGGTGCGCTAGGATGGCGACGAGTATCGATATGGGTGCGGTATCGGGCGTCGAGTGCACTTGCGCAGATGCCGACAGGGCATCAATTGCTGCCGGCGCCGTGCAGACGCAGGCGTTCGACGTAGTCGTTATCGGCGGCGGACCTGCCGGCATGGCGGCCGCACTTGCCGCACACAAGGCCGGAGCGCGCGTGGCCATCGTTGAGCGCGAACAGCACCTGGGCGGCATCCTGCGCCAGTGCATCCACCCGGGCTTTGGCCTCTCACACTTTAAGCAGGAACTGACCGGTCCCGAGTACGCACAGCGCTTTATCGACCAGGTGCGCAAAACCGATATCGCACTGTTCCTGGACAGTATGGTGATTGGGATCGACTCAAGCGAGGACAAAGTCGCAGGCGCGGGCGCAAGTGGCGCGGCGAGCGAAGCCTCGGCACACACCGTCACGCTCATGAGCCCCGCCGGCATGTTGCAGCTCACCGGGCGCGCCGTCGTCCTTGCCATGGGGTGTCGCGAGCGCACGCGCAGCGAGATCAAGATTCCCGGCAGCCGCCCCGCCGGCGTGTTTACCGCCGGCCTGGCGCAGCGATACATCAACATCGACAACCTCAAGCCCGGCTCGCGCGCCGTCATTTTAGGCTCGGGCGACATTGGGCTCATCATGGCGCGTCGCTGCACGCTCGAGGGGATTTCGGTCGAGGGCGTGTACGAGCTTATGCCATACGCCAACGGCCTGCGCCGCAATGTGAAGAACTGCCTGGACGATTTTGGCATTCCGCTGCACCTGTCCACCACCGTCACGCGCGTGATTGGGCATGACCGCGTGGAGGCCGTCGAGGTGAGCCAGGTCGACGAAAATCTGGCGCCCATTCCGGGGACCGAGCACATCGTTTCGTGCGACACACTGCTGCTTTCGGTAGGTTTGATTCCCGAGAACGAGCTTTCGGTAGGCGCGGGTGTTGAGCTTGACCCGCGCACGCGCGGCGCCGTGGTGGACCAGATCCTGCAGACGGGCGTGCCAGGCATCTTTGCCTGCGGCAACGTGCTGCACGTGCACGACCTGGCCGATAACGTGACGGCCGAGTCCGAGCGTGCCGGTGCGGCTGCAGCGGCGTACGCGCTGGGGACCGGCGCGGATGTCGAAACGGGCGCTGGCTGCCAGCTCACGGTCTCCCCTGCCGGCATCGCCGGCTACGCGCTGCCGGGACGCATTACGGCCGTGGCACTCACCAGGCTCAACTTCCGCGTGCGCCGGCCGGTCGATGCCGCCCGCGTGCGCATTCTGGCGGACGACGAGGAACTGCTTACGGGCAAGGTCCGCGCGTTTAAACCGAGCGTTATGGAAAGCTTCCCGCTGCCGGCAAAGGTGATACAGCGAGCGCTCGACCTGGGTGCCAGCGAGATTATCCTTTCCGTCGAGCCCGTCGAGGAGGCATAGCCATGATCACAAATGCGATCGAGACGCTACAGTTCAACTGCACCACCTGCCCATCCGAGTGCCTCCTTACGGTGGAAGTGGAGCGCGGGGCCGACGACCGCGTGGCGACGGTGCGCGCCGTGACCGGCAACAGCTGCCCGCGCGGCGATAAGTTCGCACATCAGGAGCTCACCTGCCCCATGCGCGTCCTCACTACCACCGTGGCAGTATCAGGCGGCGACGAGGCACTGCTGCCCGTTCGCACGGCCGAAGCCATCCCGCTCGAACTCCATGCCCAGACCATGGACCTCATCCGCGGCCTAGTGGTCAAAGTCCCCATCCACATGGGCGATGTAGTCCTCCCCAACCTCCTAGACACCGGTACCGACCTCATCGCCAGCATGGACATCGACCCGGCCTAAGCAGCTCGTTTGGGACGGTGCTCTTTTAGCTACCCCACATCCGCCCCGCCCCTCCTCAATTGCGGTGAAATAATTCCCGATTTCCGCCAAAACCCCGGCATCAAGGAACTATTCCACCGCAACTTGCCTTGGGATCGGTATTTAGCTTGTGCCTACTTTAGTGCCATTTCAAAACTATGCCGGATTACGGGGCTGATTCGGAGACCCCCACCCATACCGGCAATTTTCGATTTTTGATAAGCCTTCTACCTGCGGTTTTAATTTCGCGATTTTTCCCATGGTCAAGTAATACAGGTCCAGCCCCGTAATCCGCCATAGTTTTGAAACCAGCCCATTTGGGACGGGACCATATTGACTACTTTTACCTATCAGCTCGCATGTTTGACGCAGCTAAAATAGCCCCGTCCCAAATTGACTACCCTGGCATTGGGGATACCATGGTGGCAGCCTAACGAAAGGACGATGTATGGCACATGTCGATGACCAGCGCGTGGCACGCGTGCTCAATGCGCTCGAGGCACAGCACCCCGGCGCGCAGCTGCTCGTAAACGACCCGTGGTCGATTTATTACCTGACCGGCTTTTATGCCGATATGTTCGAGCGTTTTTGCGGCGTACTGCTCGCACGCGGTAGCGAGCCCGTGATCTTGGTCAACGCGCTGCATCAGCTGCCCGAGTATGACAATGCCCGCGTCGCGTACCACACCGATACCGACGTCGTGGCCGACGCCATCGCTCGCGAGGTTGATCCGACCAAACCGCTCGGCATCGACACCGTCATGCGCTCCGGCTTCTTGATGCCCCTCATGGAGCGCCATGCCGCGAGCGAATTCTTCCTAGGCGATTTTGCCGTGACCGCCGCGCGAACCTACAAAGACGCCGGCGAGCAGGAGCTTATGCGCGTGTCCTCGGCCGCTAACGACGCCGTGATGGCCGACGCGATCGAGCTCGTCCACGAAGGCGTAACAGAGCGCGAGATCGCCGACCAGATGCTTGGCCTGTATCGCAAGCACGATTGCGGGGGCTTTAGCTTTCCGCCCATCGTGAGCTTTGGCGCCAACGCCGGCGACCCGCACCACGAGCCAGACGATACGGTACTCAAGCGTGGCGACGTGGTGCTGTTCGATATTGGCGGACGTCGCCGCAACTATTGCTCGGACATGACGCGCACGTTCTTTTGGGGCGAGCCGGACGAGGAAACGGCACGCATCTACGACATCGTGCGCCGCGCCAACGAGGCCGCCGAGGCGCTCATCGCCCCGGGCGTGCGCATGTGCGACCTGGACCGTGCCGCGCGCGACGTGATTGAGGACGCGGGTTATGGCAAGTACTTTACGCACCGTCTGGGACACTCGATCGGCCTGCAAGACCACGAGCCGGGTGACGTCTCGCTCGTCAACGAGCAGGTCGTGGAGCCGGGCATGACGTTTTCCATCGAGCCGGGCATCTACCTCCCCGGCCGCACCGGCGTCCGCATCGAGGACCTTGCCCTGGTCACCGAGAGCGGCGTCGAGATCCTCAACGCCTACCCCCACGATCCGGTCCGCCTAGACTAGGCAATGCGGCAAAGGGACAGCCCCTTTGCCGCATCACATGAATGCCGCCACGAAATGGGCCTATCTACTACGTTTAACCCGCATGGGGCGACCATGCGGGTATTTTTTGAAAATTGGCAAGCCTTCTACCTGCGGTTTTGATTTTGCGATTCTCGGCATGGTTGAGGGTAGCCGGTCAAACGTAGTAGATAGGCCCATTTCGTGGCGAGCAGGCAAACTAGCTACCCTACGGAAGGGATCTAGCGTAGCAGACCGGCAACTTCGCCGGCCAGGGTGATGGTACCTGCTGCTACGAAGGGCTCGCCTGCAGCCTCAAAGGCTGCGAGGGCCTCGGACACGCTGGGGTACACGCCTGCGAGCTTATCGGAGTCCACCAGGGCAGCAAGCTCCTCCGCCGGCAGGGCGCGATCGGAATCGGTCTGTGTGACGACCACGCGCGGGAAGGCCGGGATCAGCACGTCGACGATACCCGCCACGTCCTTGTCTGCCAGCGCGGCGCACAGCAACGTGGGGCGATTCTCTACGCACGGATCGATCTCGTCCAAGGCGCTCACAAAGTTCTCGCAGCTCTGGGGGTTATGGCAGGCGTCGATCAGCTTGAGCGGATCGGTTCCCAGCACATCAAAACGGCCCGGCGTGGCACAGCCCATAAGCGAAGCATCAAGCGCCTCGTGGTCGAGCTCGCGACCCAGATACCCCTCGCAGAGCATAATCGCGCACGCGGCATTCTGCGGCTGATACGCCGGCTTAACCATGCTCGACGTATAAATCGCACGCGGCGTGGTACAGCTAAACTCAACCGTATCGCCCACATGCGCCGGCACCTTGGTCGTGGCGTGGCTCACCACCAGCGGCACCACACCACACTCGCGACAACGGGCATCCATAACGCGCTGAACGCTCGGCTCATGCGTGCCCTCGCCCAGCACAACCAGGCGTCCGGGCTTAATGACGGCGGCCTTCTCCCCCGCAATGGCCTCGAGCGTATCGCCCAGAATGCGCGTGTGATCGAGTCCGATGCCCGTGATGGCAACGGCAACGGGATCGGTCGCGCTCGTGGCGTCCCAGCGACCGCCCATGCCGACCTCCAGCACGGCGGCATCCACGCGAGCCTCGGCAAACACCACAAGCGCGGCGGCCGTCAGCAGGTCAAACGGCGTGATGGTATAGGCACGCTCCCCCGCCACCACGCGGCGCGCATTCACTCGATGCCCCGCCTCAACAGCAGCAGAAACGCCACGGGCAAACGCCTCATCGCTCACGACGTGCCCATCGACCTCCATGCGCTCGGGATAGCGAACAAGCTGCGGCGACGTATAAAGCGCAGCCTTGAGCCCCTCGCCGCGAAGGATAGCAGCCGAAAAACGCGCCGTCGAAGTTTTGCCATTGGTACCGGCAACCTGAATGCAATCAAAGTACTCGTCCGGCCGCCCCAGCTCATCGAGCATATCGACAACTGTCTCGAGCAGAGGACCAGCATCCCCAGAAATCCGCCCCGTATCGGCAGCAAGCCCCACAGCCTCACCAAACGAAAGCAAATCAAACTCAAAAGGAACGGTATACAAGCCAGAACGCTTAGGCATTTTCAGAACCGCCATTCATAGAAAAATAAAACAGTATAGGTTGAGGATAGTCAGCGAAAACGCCTCTGATGAGCCAAGGTGCCGTGAAACAAGGGCGCATAGGGCTTATGCCCATGCGCCCGAAGTTGAACGGCAGATTGGCCATCAGAGGCGTTTGCAGCGTCGAGTCAGCCGCCGTTCGTTAGAACGGCGGAATAGGTGTCCGCAGTAGCGAGCAATGCCCCAAACCACGTCCCCCAGTAACGCCTACGAGAAGTCAGCAACCTGAGCAGTCAGCGCCTCCAGGATCTCCTTGAGCTCAGCTGCACGGTCCCTCTTCTTCTGGACCACCGCGGGCGCGGCCTTGGCCACAAAGCCCTCGTTGGCGAGCGTCTTCTCGCAGCCGGCGAGCTCCTTCTGGGCCGCGGCAATCTCCTTCTCCAGACGTGCCTTCTCGGCCGAAAGGTCAACCTTTCCCTCGAGCACCACAAAGACCTCGACGCCGCTGTCGACCACGGCGATGCTCGCGGCCGGCTTCTCAACATCGGTACCCATGACCAGCGAGGCGGTATTGGCCAGCGGCTCGATGGTCGAGCGCAGGCTCTCGAGCTTCTCGATGTCCTCGGCACCGGCACGCACGACCACGTCGAGCTCGGCCTTGGGGCTCAAGCGATAACGCGAACGCGTGGCACGGGCGGCAGAAACGACGGTGCGACACAGCTCAAACGCGCGCTCGGCGTCCTCGTCGACATACTTGACATAGTCGGCAGGCTCGGGCCACTTGGCGATCATGAGCGCCTCGGCGCGGTCCACGTTGCCCTCGGCGTCCAGGTCGAGCACGCTCGCCGGCATGTTGTCCCAGATCTCCTCGGTGACAAACGGCATGAGCGGGTGCATCAGGCGAATAGAGGTATCGAGCACAAAGATCAGGTTTCGCTGCGCCTGCAGACGGCCCTCGCCCTTCAGGCGCGCCTTGGTGACTTCGACGTACCAGTCGCAGACCTCGTTCCAGAAGAACTGCTGAACGCCGCGGGCCATGTCGCCAAAGGTGTAATTCTCGATGCCCTCGGTGACCATCTTGACGGCCTTGGCCAGACGGCTGAACATCCAGGCGTCGGCCGGCGTCTCCACGACGGGCTCGCCGGGCGTGTAGCCCTCCATGTTCATAAGCAGGAAGCGGCTGGCGTTCCAGATCTTGGTCACAAACGACTTGGCCTGCTCGGTACGCGGGCTGTCGATAAGCTTCTTGGTCTTCTTATCGATGTTCGCGTCAAACTTGACGTCCTGGTTGTTGGTGCAGAGCGTCAGCAGGTTGTAACGCATGGCGTCGGCACCGTACATGCCAATGAGGTCCATGGGGTCAACGCCGTTGCCCTTGGACTTGGACATGCGGCTGCCGTCCTTGGCAAGAATCGTCGGGTAGATGACGACGTCCTTAAACGGCACCTCGTCCAGGAAGTACAGCGAGCTCATGACCATGCGGGCGACCCACAGCGCGATGATGTCGCGCGCGGTGACGAGCGCCGTCGTGGGGTGATGTCCCTCGAGCAGCTCCGGCTTTTGCGGCCAGCCCTGCGTGGCGAAAGTCCACAGCTGCGAGCTGAACCAGGTGTCCAGCACGTTCTCGTCCTGATGCACGTGATGACCGCCGCACTTAGGGCACACGTCGGTGTCCTCGGTAAGGGCATCCTCCCAGCCGCAGTCCTCGCAGTAGAACACGGGAATACGGTGGCCCCACCACAGCTGGCGGCTGATGCACCAGTCCTTGAGGTTCTCCATCCAGGTGGTATAGGTCTGCGTCCAACGCGCGGGGTGGAAGGTCACCTTGCCGGAGTTGACGGCATCGAGCGCCGGCCCCTTGAGCTTGTCGACGGCCACAAACCACTGCTCGGACAGCCACGGCTCCAGTGCGGCATCGCAACGGTAGCAGTGCATGACGGAGTGATCGTGATCCTCGACGTGATCGAGCAGGTCGTGCTCCTCAAACCACTTGATGACGGCCTCGCGGCACTCCTCGCGGGTCATGCCGGTAAACTCGCCGTAGCCCTCGACGACCACCGCATGCTCGTCAAAGATGTTGATCTGCGGCAAGTCGTGGGCCTGACCCATGGCGTAGTCGTTGGGGTCGTGGGCCGGGGTGACCTTGACAAAGCCGGAGCCAAAGTTGGCGTCGACATGCCAATCCTCAAAGATGGGGATCTCGCGGTCGACGATGGGGAGCTTGACGGTCTTACCCACAAAGGCGGCCTTCTCGGGGTCCTTCGGGGAGACGGCCACGCCCGTGTCGCCGAGCATGGTCTCGGGGCGCGTAGTGGCGACGACGATGTAGTCCTGGCCGTTGACCGGCTCGGTCAGCGGGTAGCGCAGGTGCCACAGGTGACCTTTCTCGTCCTTGTACTCGGCCTCGTCGTCCGAGATGGCGGTGGTGCAGTTGGGGCACCAGTTGACGATGCGCTTGCCGCGGTAGATCAGGCCGTCGTGGTACCAGTCGCAGAACACCTTGCGCACGGCCTGGGCGTAGTCCTCGTCCATGGTAAAGCGCTCGTTATCAAAGTCGACGGAGCAGCCCATACGCTTGATCTGCTCGACGATGATGCCGCCGTACTCGTGGGTCCAATCCCAGCAGGCGTCGACAAACTTATCGCGGCCGATCTCCAGGCGGCTGATGCCCTCGCTCTTGAGCTTCTTGTCGACCTTGGTCTGCGTGGCGATACCGGCGTGGTCGGTACCGAGCACCCAGCGGGTGGACCTACCGCGCATGCGGGCCATGCGGATGATGGCATCCTGGATGGAATCGTCGGTGGCGTGACCCATGTGGAGCTTGCCGGTCACGTTGGGAGGCGGAATGGTGACAGTGCAGTCGCCCACGCCCTCACGGCGCTTGTAGTAGCCGCCGTCGAGCCACTTCTGCAGGATCGCCGGCTCGTTGGTCGACGGATCGTAGTTTTTGGGCATCTCTTCCATATATCTCTCCCGTCCCACCGGGGAGGAATGTAGGCCCGCCAGGGTCTGCATTCCTCCCCCTAGGTATCAATTACTTCAGTCTGATACGACTTCGCTGAGGCTTAAACAAACACACAGAATAACACAGGTAGTTGGGGTTATTGCGTATATATAAAATAGCCTCCGACCGCGGGTGGTCGGAGGCTATTCAAATTCACATTTGCGAAACCTACCATTTAGGGACAGGTTTATTTTGGTCGGTTTTATATGGGCAAACATCATTCTCCCTGATAAAACCTGCCAAAATAAACCTGTCCCTTTTTGGCAGGTTAGCCGTAGATGCGCTGGGGCTGCTCGGTGCCCTTTACGGAGGCTTCGGTCACGATGACCTTGGCGACTCCTTCCTCGCTCGGCAGGTCGAACATCGTCTGCTGCAGCACGTCCTCGCAGATGGAGCGCAGGCCGCGGGCGCCGGTCTTGCGGGCAAGCGCCATGCGGGCAATCTCGTGCAGGGCGGCGTCCTCAAACTCAAGTTCAACGTCCTCGAGCTGGAACATCTTGCGGTACTGACGCACAACGGCGTTCTTTGGCTCGGTCAGGATCGACACCAGGTCGTCCTCGTCGAGCGCCTGTGTCTGGGTGACGACGGGCGTACGTCCCACAAACTCGGGAATCATACCAAAGGCGTTGAGGTCCTGCGGGAGCACCTGACGCAGCAGGTCGTTCTCGTCGACCGAGGTGGGGCCGGCGATCTCGGAGTTAAAGCCCACGCCCTTGTTGCCCACGCGATCGGCGATAATCTTGTCCAGACCCACAAAGGCACCGCCGCAGATAAACAAGATATTGGTCGTGTCGATCTGCAGCAGCTCCTGCTGGGGGTGCTTGCGGCCGCCGGTGGGCGGAACGCTTGCCACCGTGCCCTCAAGGATCTTAAGCAGCGCCTGCTGAACGCCCTCGCCCGAAACGTCGCGGGTGATGGAGAGGTTCTCGGCCTTGCGGGCGATCTTGTCGATCTCGTCCACGTAGATGATGCCGACCTGCGCACGCTCGATATCGCCATCGGCAGCATTGATGAGCTTGAGCAGGATATTCTCCACGTCCTCGCCCACGTAACCAGCCTCGGTGAGTGCGGTGGCGTCGGCGATGGCAAACGGTACCTCGAGGATGCGCGCGAGCGTCTGGGCGAGCAAGGTCTTACCGGTACCGGTGGGACCGAGCAGCAAGATGTTGGACTTGGCGAGCTCCACCTCGTCCATATCGTCGTCGAGCCGCGAACCCGCACCCGAGGCCTCGTCAAAGGCCGAAAGCGCGGCGCCGCCCTCGATCACGCGACGGTAGTGGTTGTACACGGCAACCGACATGGCGCGCTTGGCGTCTTCCTGACCCATGACATAGGCCGAAAGCTCGTCATAGATCTCGTGCGGGGTCGGCACGTGCGTGATGACCTGACGTACGTCGTCCTCGAGCTCAAAGCCCTCGGGCTCGGGATCCATGGCAGGCTGCCCGGCAGCCTGACCGTGGTCGTTGAGGAAGCCCGGCAGCTTGCCGTTGCAGGCGGCATCCATAAAGTCCGAAGCCAGCGACTCCTCCAAGATCTCGGAGCAGGCGGCAACGCACTCGTCGCAGATAAAGATGTTGGTAGGGCCCTTTACAAGGCGGCGCACCTGACCCTGCTCTTTTCCGCAGAAGGAGCAGCGGATGGGGTTGCCGTTCTCGTCAAAGTTGTCCTGCATGTTACCGGCCATCCTAGGCGTCCTTCGCGGCAAGATCGCGCGAGGTGACGATACGGTCGATCAGGCCGTAGTCAAGCGCCTCGGCAGCGGTCAGGTAGTTGTCGCGCTCGGTATCGGCCTGGACCTTCTCGATCGGCTGGCCCGAGGCGTCGGACAAGATCTGGTTGAGCTCGCGACGGGTCTTCTTGATCTCCTCGGCCACGATCTCGATCTCGGTCTGCTGACCCTGGGCACCGCCACTGGGCTGGTGAATCATGACCTTGGAGTGCGGCAGGCAGAAGCGCTTGCCCTTGGCGCCGGCCGAAAGCAGCACGGCGGCCATAGACGCGGCCATACCGACGCAAATGGTGGAGACCTGCGGCTTGATAAAGTTCATGGTGTCCAGAATCGCCAGGCCGGAGTAGACCTCGCCACCGGGCGAATTGATGTAGAGCGAGATATCCTTCTCGGCATCCTGGCTCTCAAGATGCAGCAGCTGGGCAACGACCAGGTTGGCGCTGACGGAGTTGATCTCCTCGCCCAAGAAGATGATGCGGTCGTTGAGCAGGCGCGAATAGATATCGTAGCTGCGCTCGCCGCGCGGCGTCTGCTCGATAACGTATGGCACGAGGGCGGAATCGAACTTAGCGATCATACGCATCTCCATTTCTCTCTTGCGGACCAAATTGGTTCTAGATAAACGTACGGTGCCCGCATGCTATGCATTGGCTGGCACCGTACGAAGCAACCGAATAACCGGTTTATAACTTTACCCCATCACGGGCGCCTGCATGCGCTCGCGGGAAAGGTGGCGAGAATTACTCGGCGTCCTTGGCGGTCTCGTCGACCTCGGTCACCTTGGCGTTCTCGACCAGGTGGTCGACGGCCTTGGAGCGACGGATGGACTCGCGGACGGCAGGCATGCGTCCATCGGCGATGAACTCGGCCTTGGAAGCCTCGACGTCCTTGACGCCAGCCTTCTCGAACTCGGCGTTGACGTCGTCCTCGGTGACCTCGATCTTGAGCTCACGGGCGAGGGCGTCGAGCGCCAGGGACTCGCGGGCAACGTCGTTGGCCTGCTTGTGCAGGTCGCCGATGAACTGCTCCATGGTCAGGCCGGAAGCGGGCAGCCAGGTGTCCAGCGTCATGCCGCGGGCAGCGAGGTTGGACAGGAAGTTCTGGCCAAGCTCCTCAAAGACAGACTGCTCGTAGTCGGCGTCCATCTCCTCGAGCTGCAGGCGCTCGGCGAGAGCGGCGACGCAACGGTTCTCCTTCTCGGCCGGAAGGCGGGAAGCCTTGTCCTGCTCGATCTCGAGCTTGATGGCGTCGCGCATAGCGTCGATGCTGTCGAAGCCAAAGTCGGACTTGACGAGCTCGTCGGTGAGCTCGGGGGTGTTGCGGACCTTGATGCCCTTGACGGTGACCTCGACGGTGTGAGTCTCGGCCTCCTCGCCCTCCTCGACCTCGTCGGTCCAGGTGACGGTCTTGACGTCGTCGACGTTAGCACCGATCAGAGCCTCGTTGAACTCCTTGGGGTTGCTGTCGCTACCGGCGATGAGCATGCGGCCCTCGGCAGCGAAGTTGTCGGCGTTCTCGACAGCCTTGAGGTCGACGGTAACGTAGTCCTCGGCCTCGACGGCACGATCCTCGACGTCCTCGAAGGTAGCGCGGTAGTTGAGGAGCATCTCGACCTGGTTGTTGATCTCGGACTCGGTGACCTCCGCGGGAGGCATCTCGATCTCGACGGCGTCGTAGGAGGAGAGCTCGGCGGCAGGACGCAGAGAGAACTCGACGGTGTAGGTGTAGTCCTCGTGATCCTTGGCGAGGTCGAGCTCCTTGTAGTCACCGTTCTTGGTGGGGACGATGTCCAGCTCGTTGAGGACGGCGGGCTCGTTGGCGGCGATCAGATCGTTGGTGGCCTGGGCGAGGGTGGCCTCGGCGCCAAGAGCAGCGTCGATGACCGGACGGGGAGCCTTGCCGGCACGGAAGCCCGGGAAGCGGTACTTCTTGGCGGTGTCCTTGTAGGCCTTCTTGATCGCGGCGTCGACGTCGGCGGCCGGGATGGTGACCGTAGCGGTGAGCTTGGCGTCCTTGACGTCAGAAGCGGTGATGTTCAACACGTTCCTCCTCATACTGCCCAGCTTATCTGAGGTGCTGGTACCTTTATGCAACAAAGTGTCGCGACGGCCGAGGCCGACGCAGGTGCGTTGGTGCGGGCGAAAGGACTCGAACCTTCACGGGAATCCCACCAGAACCTAAATCTGGCGCGTCTACCAATTCCGCCACGCCCGCATGAGCGCACAGACTAGGAATGATAGCAGATACGAACGGCAAGCGCACGCACACCTTTTTAGGCCCACGACCTCACCACGAGTTACAGCGGAACAGGGTAGCTAATTTGGGACGGGGCTTTTTTAGCTACCCCGCTTGTGGGGGTTGCTAAAAAAAGCCCCGTCCCAAATTAGCTACCCCCATCGGCTATCTCCCGCAGCCCACAATTCGGTTGAAAAGTGGGCTGCGGTTTCCCCGGGCTAGGCAAAGGGCGTCGACAGCGACTCCTCGCCTACTCCCCCAGCAGGGCCTTCTCGGGCGTGATCGGCAGCGAGCGAACCTGGTGGCCGGTGGCGTGCGCCACGGCCGAGGCAACGGCGGCGAGCGGTGTGTTGATGACGACCTCGCCGATCGACTTGGCGCCAAACGGGCCCGTCGGCTCGTAGCTCGGCTCAAAGGCCACGCGAATGCTGCCGATATCCAGGCGCGTGGGCAGCTTGTAGCTCATAAAGTTGCCGGTGCGCAGGCGGCCGCGGTCGTCGTGCTCGACAATCTCGTAGAGTGCGTGACCGATGCCCTGGGCAATGCCGCCCTCGGCCTGGACGCGCGCGAGTGCCTCGTTGATCACGGTGCCGCAGTCCACAGCCGCCGCATAGTCCACCACAGTCACCTTGCCGGTGGCCTTGTCGACCTCGACCTCGGCAATGCCGGCCATAAACGGCGGAGGCGAAACGGGCAGGCAGGCAGAAGCATGCGAGGTGAGTGCGTCGCCGCCCGCGATGTTCTTGACGCACAGGTTGGCAAAGTCGCGCAGCGTGAGGTAGCGGCCGCACTCGCGAGCGGCGCGCTCGTCAGACAGACGCACGTACTGGCCGTCGAAGACCACGTCGGCGGCGTCCACGTCCCACATCTGGGCGGCCTTGGCGCAGATCTTCTCGCGCAGCTCGGTCGCGGCATTCTTGGCTGCCAGGCCCGTCACGTACGTGCCCGAGCTCGCGTACGAGCCGGCATCGAACGGCGAGACGTCGGTGTCCACGCCGCGCACCACGATAAGCGAGCTCTCCACGCCCAGCTCCTCGGCGGCAATCTGCGCCAGGATCGTGTCGACACCCATGCCGTTATCGGTGGCGCCGGTGCCGATGGTAATGAAGCCGTCCTCCTCCAGGCGCATGTCGATGCCGCCGATATCCACGTTGGAGATGCCCGAGCCCTGCATGGTGAGCGCGCAGCCCAGAGCACGCACGCGGTCGCCCAGGTCCACGGCCAGCGGCTTGTCGCGCCAGCCGATCATGTCCATCGCACGCAGCAGGCAGCGGTCGAGCGCGCAGGCGTTGAGCTTTTCGTTGTAGTACTGCGGCATAATCTCGCCCTCGCGCACGATGTTCTTAAGACGCAGGTCGGCGGGATCCATGTGCAGCATGTCGGCGAGCTCGTTGACGGCGCTCTCCACGGCAAACTGGCCCTGGGTGGCGCCGTAGCCGCGATACGCACCGCCACGGTTGGTGTTGGTGTAGACGGCGTCCCACCTAAAGCGGCTCGCCTTCACATGGTTGTAGATGGGCAGGCTCTTGTGACCCGAGAGGCCGATCGTCGTGGTGGCATGTTCGCCATACGCGCCGGCGTTGGACAACGTGTGCAGGTCGATGGCCGTGATGGTGCCGTCTTTCATGGCGCCCAGCTTGACGGTCATCTGCATCTGGTGACGCGAGTTGCCCGCAGTGATGGTCTCCTCGCGGGTGTAGCAGCAATAGCTCGGACGGCCAGTCTGCTGCGTCACGAACGCCACGAAGATCTCGCAGCAGCCCGTCTGCTTGGAGCCAAAGCCGCCGCCGATGCGCGGCTTAATAACCTGCACCTGCGACTGCGGAATGTCGAGCGACTGCGCGACCATGCGGCGCACATGAAAGGGCACCTGCGTGGAGGTGGTCACCGAGATGCGGCCGAACGCGTCGGTCGTCGCGAAGGCACGGAAGGTCTCCATGGGCGCGGTCTGCGTGGCCTGGCTGGTGTAAGTGCGCTCAAAGACGATGTCGCTCTGGGCGAAGGCCTCGTCCAGGTCGCCAAAATCGCTGGTACCGCTGCACACCAGGTTGCGAGCAACGTCGCCGCCCTGCGGGAACATAAAGGTCACGTCGCCCTCGGGGTGGACCACGATGTCGTTATCGAGCGCCTGGGTAAAGTCGAGCAGAGGCTCGAGCACCTCGTAGTCGACCTTGATGAGCTTGAGTGCCTTGTCGGCGGCTTCCTCGGTCTCGGCGGCGACGATCGCCACCTCCTCGTTTTGGTAGCGCACCAGGTTCTCGAGGATCAGGCGGTCGTAGGGGCTCGGCTGCGGATAGCTCTGGCCGGCGATGGTAAAGCGGCGCTTGGGCACATCCTCGTAGGTGTAGACGCCCACCACGCCGGGCACCTTCAGGGCGCGCGACGTATCGATGGAGCGGATCTTGGCACGGGCATACGGGCTGCGCTTGAGCTTGACGATAAGGGCGCCGGCGGGCACCAGGTCTCCTGTGTAGACGGGACGCCCCTCGAGCAGGGCCTTCGAGTCCTTCTTGGGCTGCTTATGGGTGATCTGCTTGTACGAGACGCCATCGCAGCTGGTGTCGTTGACCGGAAGCTCGGGCATCTCAAAGCCCACCTGCACGCCGGACTCGTTAAGGAAGCGGACGATGGCGCGCAGCTGGCTCTCGTAGCCGCTGCAACGGCAGAGGTTGCCGGCCAGCTGGCGCGACAACTCCTCGCGCGTGGCGACGAGGCTCGGGTCCTCCTTGGCGGCGCGGGCAAGCGCCAGCACGTTCATGATGAGGCCGGGGGCGCAAAAACCGCACTGCTCGGCGCCTTCGGCAGCCATTGCGTAGGCGAGCGCCTCGGACTCGGCCTTGAGGCCCTCGAGTGTGGTGACGGAGCGGCCCTCAACGCGCGCAGCGGGAACCGAGCAGCTCAGCACCGGGTCGCCGTCGAGCCACACCGTGCACAGGCCGCAGTTGGTGGTTTCGCAGGCGCAGCGCACCGACGCGCAGCCCTGCTCGCGCAGCAGCGCAAAGAGCATGGTGTCGGGGTCAATCTGAACCTTGACCTTGCGGCCGTTGAGCGTAAAGGAAAGATCGATGAGTTTGGCAGCCATTAGCGCACCTCGCTAGAATCGACGCCGGGCACGCGGCGGCAGGAATACTCGTCCGTGGCAAACTTAGGCACTTGCACGCCCTCGAGCTCGCGGGCAAGCGAGGCCGAAAGCTCGATGCCGGCGGCGCGGCGCACGGCCTGCACGGCAAGCGGCGCCGAGATACGACGACGGTACTCGGCCGAGCCCCACAGGTTGGTGCCGTAGCTCAGTGCGCGTACGGACGCGGCCAGGGCGCGCAGCTCGTCCTCGGAAGGCTGCTCGCTCACCAGGCCACATGCCTCGCCCTGCAGCAGGGTCGCGCGCAGCGGGCGGGCGCCCACAGTGACATGCCATCTGTTGTCCCACCAGGCGGCGGTGACGTTTAAGGAGGGGAAGTCGGTCGCGGCCTTGCGCACGGCCTCGTAGCTTGCACGGTAATCGTGCTTAACGACCACGACGCGCTCAATCACGTCGCGCACGTAACCCATATCCACGAACTCGGCGAGCGGCACGCGACCGGCCCCCGTCAGCTCAACGTATGAATCGAGCGCCAAAAAGGCCGAGAGCACGTCCGAGAAACCAAAGCGACCGTAGATGCTGCCGCCCACCGTGGCGGTGTTGCGCAGCTGCACGCCCACGATATCGTGGACGGCGAACTCAAAGACATGGTTGACAAGCGCGTTGAGCTCGGCATGGCGCTCGAGCTGGCGCAGGGTGCACATGGCACCGATGCGAAACTCGGTCTCGGTCTCCTCGATCTGATCGAGTCCGCAGGCCGAAAGGTCAATCGCCGTCGCCACGCGACGCGAACCCAGGCGCATCCAGATGCCGCCGCCCACAATCTTGTTGTTGCGGTTCTTCTGTAAGAGCTCATAGGCTTCGGCCGCGTTTCCAACGCGAACGTAGGTACCGAACTTGAGCACGTTCTCCCCCATCTCTTCACTTGTCCAGTACCTCTAAGTGTACCAAACGAGGGCGCACAGCCCTCGCCACCATAGAAAAAGGCTCCCAGCCGGATGGCTGGGAGCCTCATCACATGCTATGTCAAGCGAAGATTTAGCAGACGCCCTGGGCGAGCATGGCGTCGGCGACCTTCAGGAAGCCGGCGATGTTAGCGCCCATGACAAAGTTGCCCTCCTGGCCGTACTCCTTGGCGGTGTCGTCCACGTTGTGGAACATGCCGCGCATGAGCTGCTCGAGCTTGCCGTCGACCTCCTCGAAGGTCCAGGACAGGTGCTCGGCGTTCTGGCTCATCTCCAGGCCGGACACGAGCACGCCGCCGGCGTTGGCAGCCTTACCGGGCATAAAGGCGACGCCGTTCTCCTGGAAGTAAGTCGTGGCCTCGATGGTCGTGGGCATGTTCGCGCCCTCGCCGACCACCTTGCAGCCGTTGGCGACGAGCGCCTGGGCGTCCTCGAGCAGCAGCGTGTTCTCGCGAGCGCAGGGCAGCGCGATGTCGCAGGGCAGCTGCCACACGCCGCGGCCGTCGCCCTCGTGCCACACGGCGTTGGGCTTCTCGTCAACATACATGGCGAGCGTGACGCCCTTGTCGTGGCCGGAGCGCTTCTTGTTGTAGACGTGCTCGAGCACGGTGTAGTCGATGCCGTCGGGATCCTCGACCCAGCCGTGGGTATCGGAGCAGGCGAGCACCTTGCCGCCGAGCTGAGCGACCTTCTGGACCGCGTAGATAGCGACGTTACCGGAGCCGTGAACGACAACGTTCTTGCCCTCGAAGGAGTCGCCGCGGCTCTTGAGGTACTCGTCCACAAAGTAGACCAGACCGTAACCGGTGGCCTCGGTACGGGCGAGCGAGCCGCCAAAGGAGAGGCCCTTGCCGGTAAGGACGCCGGTCCACTCGTTGGTCAGGCGCTTGTACTGACCGAACATGTAGGCAACCTCGCGGCCGCCAACGCCCAGGTCGCCGGCGGGAACGTCGGTGTTGGGGCCAATGTGGCGATAGAGCTCGGTCATGAAGGACTGGCAGAAGTGCATGATCTCGTTGTTGGACTTGCCCTTGGGGTCAAAGTCGGAGCCGCCCTTGCCGCCGCCCATGGGAAGGGTGGTCAGGCTGTTCTTGAGGATCTGCTCCAGACCCAGGAACTTGAGCATACCCAGGGTGACCGTCGGGTTAAAGCGCAGGCCGCCCTTGTAGGGTCCAATGGCAGAGTTGAACTCGACGCGGTAACCGCGGTTGACCTGAACCTTGCCCTGATCGTCGACCCAGGGAACACGGAACATGACGATGCGCTCGGGCTCGACGAGGCGCTCCAGCAGGGCGGCCTCCTCGTACTCGGGGTGGGCGTCGAGCGCCGGCTGGATGGTGCCGAGGATCTCGGTCGCGGCCTGGATGAACTCAGGCTGCTCGGGATAGCGGGCCTTGAGCTCTTCGAGAACTTTCTGCGTGTAGCTCATGCTTCCTCCAATGATGGGAAACGAAAATGTCGGTCACGGCACCCTATGCGCCGCGAACTTTATCGTGTATGGATAATATCGCACTGTTGCAGCAAAGTTTCGCATAAGCCGACGAGCAGATGTTTCGTTTTGATTACGATGCAGGTAGAAGCGTTTTTGAGCGCCCGACGTACAAATCGCGTGTTTCGAAGCTGTTTCGTCCACATGTTCCAAACCACAACAAAGGTGCCTGTCCCCAATGTGGTGGTGTGGGTGGTTAGAGGACGAGTTGATGGTAGTCGGCGGGGGTTACGCGGCCTTCGGTAGCAGCGCGGAAGGCGGCGAGCGCATCGCCCGAGAACGGCATGGCCCAGCACAGACCGCAACCTGCGGTAATGGAGCCGGGCAAAGGCATAATGCGCCCGGGCACGCCGGCATCCAGGCACAGCCGCTCGCATTCCATCACATCGAAGGTGCTATCGAACGAAACGATGATCTTGCGTTCGTGGTCGAGGGCATCACCGGACGGGCCTTCGCGGTGTGCCTCACGATACGCCGCGGCGGCCGCTTCCTCTTCCGCAGTATGTCCACAGCCACCGCAACCACAGGTACAGGGCTCGGAACCATCGCAAGTACAAGGCTCTCCCGTGTCGGGGCAAATATCGTGAGACATGGCAACTCCAATCGTCTAGGCGAGTAACTCGGCCGCCGCAAACTCCTCGGGCGTATTGACGTTCTCGAAGCAGAGCGTCGAACCCGCGGACTTAACAATCTGCGGCTCATCCATATAACCAGCCTGAACGCGATTGATCAGGCAGCGAATCCGCTGGCGGTCGCAGGCGAGCAACTCTTGGGCAACCGGCGCACACGCGTCACGGCGCCAGACGGCGCAAAGCGGCTCAATCCCCCGCTCCTCGCGCGGTACGCACACGTCGAGCGCCTCGGCCTCAACACGATCGGCAAGCGTGCCGATGAGCTCCGGCGAGACAAACGGCATATCGCAGGCGACGATCGCCACGAGCGGCAATCGGGTCGCGGCCAACGAGCTCGCGATGCCGCGCATGGCACCCGCCGGCCCTTCAAGGTCCGCCACCACACGCGGCACCAGGCCGCCAAACGCGTGCTCCTCAAGATAGGCAAGCTCGCTGGGACGCGAAGTTGTCACGACCAACTCGCCGGCAACTGGCGCCAGCCGACCCAGCACGCGCTCGATGAGCGGCTCGCCGCAAAACGCCATGCGCGCCTTATCGCAGCCCATGCGCGACGACAACCCGCCCGCCTGGACGACACAAGAAAGATCGGCCCGTCTTACGGTAGTCATACGGCAAACCACCCCCATCGGCATGCTCAAAACCCGGCACACGAAGCCAAATGCCGTCGCCGATAAAGCCGGCGGCACGGCAAACCCATGCAAAAACAAAACAGCGCCTTTGCGGCACGCAGCAAGACCGCGAGCACAAAAGCGCTGGTAGCGTATGGCGGGAACGTATGTGAATCGAACACATCCAAGACGTTTTGCACGCCTCGCAACGGTTTTGAGGACCGCGGAGCCCACCGGAGCCCATCCGTTCCCGAGTGCGGAGGTATTTTACCAAACCGTGCAGCCAATCTAGCGCAGGGACCTCAGGCCGCCGGCATCCTTGTCGAGCACCGTAAAGCGCACGGCGTCTAGATGTTCCAGGATGCTGATAGCACGTTTGCGCGACACCCCCAGAGCCTCGCGCAGGACGCTCGTGGTGGCAGCGCCGCCGGCTGCCTCAATGACAGCGGCAACAAGCTCACGCGCATGGGCCTCGGCAGCAGCGGACAGGGCCACATCGCGCTCGACCTTCACGATTGAGCGGTTGAGCGAAAGCTCGCGCAGGGCACGCGTCATGGTGTCGCGATCGAGCTGCAGCTGCTCGCCCACCTCGGGCAACGTCGGCGCATCGAGGCCGGCTTCGTCCAGCAAGGCAACGATCCGATCGCAAGCCTCTCGCACCACGCGTGCGGCTGCGGCGGCCGAGTGTGGATCGAATACCTCGGCGCCCTCGGCGGCGCACACGCCGCGCGAACAGCCCTCGGCAATCAGAGCCGCGGCAACGCCTTCATCAGCGGCAGGCCACGCAACATGGGCAACGGCGCCGGGCGTAAAGCCCGTCTCCTTGGGAGCCGCCGCATGCATGGCTGACAGGGTCGCCGCCAGTGCATCCATCGCGGCGTCGAGCACCGCAGCGTCCGCCAAGAGGTCCGCGTCACCCGCGGCAAGCTTGCGAACGGAGCCCTGCGCCACCAACCCACGCAGTGCGGCATCGACCTCATCGACACCAAGGTCCAAAGCCTCGGCAGCATCAACCGCCGTAACCGGCAGCGTCTGCAGCGCCAGCCAAGCGCCCACACCGCCCGCGATATCGCCGGACTCGAGCGCCGCATACAGCGAACGCTCCACTTCGGAAAGCTCGCGCGAGCGACGGCAGCGCGAAAGCAGCACACGCCCGCCGCCAATAAGCATCACGGGTGAATAGGACAGCACCACGACATGGTCCCCGGCACGTAGCGGCAGCGAGTTTTCTAAGCGCACCTGAACAATACGGGTTTCGCCCACCGCCATGGGGGCCTCGCCCTCCATGAACATGATGCGACCGACGACCTCGGCCGTACCCGCCATCACGTGCACGCGCGCACCCGACTCGAGCGCGCGCGGTTTGACGCCCTCGCGGCCCAAATACGTAAACGCCATCATAAAGCGCATCGTCTGGCCAAAACGGCCCGCCACACCGAGCATCTCGCCGCGATCGAGCGCGGCGACGCCATCGCCCACCAGGTTGAGCGCCACACGCTGACCGGGCAACGCCCGCTGTGTGTCGCCATGAACCTGAATCCCGCGCACGCGACAGACCGTACGCGACGGCAGCGCGACGAGCTCATCGCCCACCGCGACGGGCGCATCGTGCAACGTTCCCGTCACCACGGTACCGGCGCCCTTGATCGTAAAGCAACGGTCGATGGGCAGACGCGGTGCGGCATCGGTAAGCTCGGCACGGGCACGGCAGGCATCCCAGCAAGCGGCAACCTGCTCGTCGAGCGCAGCCAGCAGGTCATCGATTCCCGCGCCGGTCTTGGATGACACGGGGATAATCGACGCGCCGGCAAACACGGTGTCCGACAAAAAATCATCGACGTCGAGCTCGGCCAGCTCAATCATTTCGTTATCGGCCAGGTCGCACATCGTCAGCGCCACCACCATGTGTGTGACGCCCAGCAGCTCCAGCACATGCACGTGCTCGCGGGTCTGCGGCATAACGCCCTCGACGGCCGAGACCACCAGCACGGCCACGTCGATACCCGTGGCGCCCTGCACCATGGCGCGCAAGTAATGCGCGTGGCCCGGCACGTCGACCAGGCCCACGATCTTGCCGCTCGGCAACGCCAGCTCGCCAAAGCCGAGCTCCACGGTCATACCGCGACGGCGCTCAACCTCCAGACGGTCGGGATTCTTGCCGGTCAGAGCCTCGATCAGTGCCGACTTACCGTGGTCGACGTGGCCCGCCGTGCCAACGATAACGGGACACTCCACCAGCGCTTGAACCTCACTCATCGTGCAACCGCCTTCTCAACGCACGCGACGAGCGTCGATGCCGCCGTCTCGACATCGCGGTCGCCCACGAGCGTGCGCACATCAAACAGAATGCGGTCGTGCGAGGCGCGCGTGACGACCGGCGTATCGAAGTCTTGGACGAGCGAGCGCTTGAGCGCGTCGAGGGACAGGCGCCCGTCGACCGGGCAGACGGCCACGCACATCGTGGGTAGCTCCACGGTAGGCAGCGAGCCGCCGCCGGGAGTCGACGACTCCTCGACGATTTCCACCTGCACGGCGCACGGACAGCCAGCCTTATCGAGGCCCGCCACCATCAGCTCGCGCAGTTTGCGTGCGCGACGCTCCAGATGAGCCTGCGGAAGCGTGAGCATGTTGAGCACCGGCACCTCACGATGGGCCACATCCGCCCCATCCATGTAAATGCGCAGTGTAGCCTCGAGCGCTGCCAGCGCGAGCTTGCCCGGGCGCAGGGCACGCATGAGCGGATGCGACCCGCAGGCCTGGACCAGATCGCGACGGCCCATGATAATGCCCGCCTGTGCGGCACCGAGCAGCTTATCGCCCGAGCACGACACGATATCGAGCCCCGCCGCGACCGAAGCCGGCGTGGGCTCCTCACCGCCGCGCACCAGGATATCATCGGGCAACAGCGCGCCCGAGCCCTGGTCCTCGTAGAACAGCAGGCCATGCTTGTGAGCAAGCGCCGCAAGCTCCCGAGAACCCACCTCCTCGTGAAAACCCTCGATGCGATAGTTGGAAGGATGAACCTTAAGGATCATCGCCGTATCGGGCGTGATGGCGCGCTCGTAGTCGCTCAAATGCGTGCGGTTGGTGGCCCCGACCTCGACGAGTTTGGCGCCCGAGGCCACCATGACATCGGGAATGCGGAAGCTGCCGCCAATCTCGACAAGCTCGCCGCGGCTGACGATGACCTCCTTGCCCGCGGCATGGGTTGCCAACACCAACAGCACGGCGGCCGCGTTATTGTTGACGACCAGCGCATCCTCGGCACCGGTAAGCGAGCGGATGAGTTGCGCGGCATGCTCTTTGCGCGACCCGCGCGAGCAGGTGTCCACGCTGTACTCGAGCGTGCTGTAGCCGCGTGCGACCTCGGCCACGGCCTTGGCGGCCGACTCCGCGAGCGGGGCTCGACCCAGATTTGTATGGATAACAACACCCGTGGCGTTGACGGCGGGACGCAGGCTCGGCAGCGCGGAGCGATGCGCACGCCACTCGATAGCCGATGCCAGCTCGCGCTTAGAGCGCGGGGCGGCACCGGCGCGAATGGCGGCGCGCTCCTCGTCGAGCTCGGCCGTGACGGCGGCATGCACCACCGCGTCGCAGGTCTCCCCCGCCGCCTTCACCACCGGCCACTCGGCAAGCAGCTCGTTGACGGAAGGAATGGCGCGCAGGCGGACGCGCACCTCATCGGACATGTTCTGGCTATCGCTCATGTGCGGCCTTTCAAAAGAAACGTGGATCAGTCAAATACATCAGCTGAGTCAATTACTCGTCATTATCCCCGCGCGCGACAATCTTTTCCACGCGAACGGCGTTTTCCTGGGTGAGCGCTGCACCCGTCAACGGGTCCCAGCGCAGCGGCGTGTGGTCGAGCGGCCCGACACCCAGGGCCTGCCGGCCACCACCCTCAGCACCCAATGCGCGTCCGCCGGGAGCGGCCGAGGTGAAGATGCACGCCGGATGCAGATACGGCGTCGTCTCCACGCGCACGCGATCGCGGCCCATGTCGCTCACAAGCTCGACGACCTCGCCATCGGCGATACCCATGTGAGCGGCGACATCCGCGTTCATCTGCACGGCGTCCAAGTCCGACCCCGCCTCGGTGGCACCGGCCGCCGCGAGCCTGCGCGAGGTATGCGACTCAAAGGGTCGATTGCCGCTAATGAGGCGAAACATCCCCGGGCCAGGCTCCACCATGGGAGCGATCCAGTTGGGTACACGACCCAGGCCGGCTCGTTCCCATACGTCACTTGCCAGCGCAATTTTGCCGCCATCCAAGGGAATCGCCGGCTCGCCCGTACGCGACGGCAACGCAACACCCGTGTCGGCCCAGCCGCGCTCCTTGAGTGTGGCAAGATCAATCCCAAACGGAGCCACCTGAGCAGCGGCCAGATCGTCGAACGTAAAGTCGAAGCACTCGCCAACGCCGCAGGCCGCAGCCAACCCGGCAAAAATCTCCCGCCCCGGTCTCGTGTCGTCATGCAAAATGGGCAGCACGGCGTTGCGGTAGAACACGCGCGAATCGTTGACGCCCACGACCGTGCCCACGCCGCGGTCGGCCTCCAGATACGTCACGTCGGGCAGCACGAAGTCAGAAGCACGCGCCGTCTCGGACCAGCGAATATCAATCGTCACGAGCAAGTCGAGCTGCTGCAAAATACCCAACCAAGCCTGTGCATTGCCATAGCCCGCACCGGGGTTACTGGCATAGACGATGAGCCCACGCAAATCGCCGGCAAGAATCGACTGACCGATGGTCGTGCACAGGCCGCGCACCGGATCGACCAGTGGATAACGCTCGGACCCCAGCTTGGGCCTGCACGGCACCGGCGGCGTCGCAAAGCGTGCGGGATCGAGATCGCCCAACACAAGCGGCGTGGGCGGATTGAGCGCACCGCCCTCATGCCCGATGCAGCCCAGCAGCACATCGACCAAGCAAATTGCGCGCGCGGTCTGGGTGCTATTGGCATACGCGATACCGATGCCGCCATGAAAGCCCGCATCCACCACAGTGGCAGGCGCTGCGGCAGCGAGATCGCGCGCCGTGGCGACAATCTCTGCGGCTGGCACGTCGCACATCGACTCGGCCCACTCGGGCGTCCAAGCACTGGCCGCCTGCGCCAGCTCGTCAAAACCCGTGGTATAGCGGTCCACGAACTCGTGATCGTACAGGCCCTCGGCAATCAACACGTGGACAATACCCAACAGTAGCGCCAAGTCACAGCCCGGGCGCACGCGGAGCCAGCGATCGGCAAGCGCGGCCGAGCCGCTGCGCCGGGGGTCAACCACGATGATCTTCGCCCCGCGCCGGCGCGCATCGTTGAGCGCATCGACGGCCCCCATCGTCGACGAATCGACAATGGAACGCCCCAGGTACATGATGCAGTCGGTATGCGCCAGGTCGGAGGCGGGACTATAGCCCAGGCTGTGCTCCCAACCGGTAAGTCGGCTCACCTCGCAGGCGCCATCGGCACCGTACACGTTGGGCGAACCCAGCGCATGCATAAAACGATACGCCCAGTAGCGGTCGAACGAGGGCACACCAAGTGTCATGCCCAGCGCACGGGGCCCGCGCTCGTCAACAATCCCCAAAAGGCGCTCGGCAATCTGCGCGAACGCCTCGTCCCAGGTAATCGCATCAAACCCCGAGCCATCCCGGCGGCGTCGCATGGGGTGCACGATGCGGTCGCGCTCGTCAAACGGCATTGCCAGGCGATGCCGTCCGCGGGCGCACAGGGCACGCGCCGCGCACGGATGTCCCGGCACTGGCAACTCGGCCACCACACGCCCATCCTCAACATGGGCCGCAAAGGCGCAATCGGCATAGCATCCCCCGCATGTCGTCACCACGGAGCGACCGTCATGCATAGCTCTCGATGCCATCTCGATTATTCCTTCCAGCTCAGGGGTTCAGGCCCCACCACACCACAGTTCTGCCACCAGCTGCCGCGACGCAAAACCCGCAGCATCTACCGCAGCAAGACACGAAGAGCCTCCCAAAAGGCAGACGCCCCTCGGGAGGCCCGTACGTCATTCCGGTTTATTACGCCTCGGACTTCTTGGCGTAGATAAACGAGTAGCCGAGCGCGACCAGAACCGCGCCGCCCACGATGTTGCCCAGCGTGGCGGCGGACAGGTTAAACGCAATGCCCGCGGCGTTGAGCGCATCGGCGCCGGCGACGTCGGCACCATAGCCGCACGCGTGCATCACGGCACCCATGGGCAAAAAGTACATGTTGGCGACGCAGTGCTCAAAACCGCAGGCCACAAAGGCGGCGATGGGCAGCAGAATGCCCACAACCTTATCGACCACGGTCTTGCCGGCGGTACCGATCCACACGGCCAGGCACACAAAGATGTTGCACAGGATGCCGCGGAAGAAGATCGTCACCCAGTCGATCGTCACCTTGCCGGCGGCGACGCTCACCATGGAATTAGCGACCGCCTCGCCGTTGAGCTTGTAAATGCCGGCCATGTACACCAAAAAGACGATGAACAGGGCACCGACAAAGTTACCGACCCATACGACGACCCAAGCCTTGAGCATCTGGACCAGGGTGATCTTTTTGCTCTTGAGTGCGCAGACCATAAGCGAATTGCCGGTAAACAGCTCGGCGCCGCACACCAGCACCAGCACCAGGCCCAGGCAAAAGCACAGGCCGCCCACGACGCGCTGGGCGCCCCAGCCCAGCGTGCTATCGCTCAAGAACACGGTAAAGAACAGGCCGCCGAAGGCAATGAACGCGCCGGCGAACATTGCCAACAGAAAGGCCTTTGCGACCGGCAGGTTGGCCTTGGTCACGCCGGCGGCCTCGGTCTTGACCTCGATCGCGGCGGGCGCCAGGCAATCGGGAGCGGGGTACTCCACCTTGGAATCTGCCATGTCAATCACTTCTTTCCTAATCAGCAGGGACAAGCGCTCCTATTGCTCTTGCCCCAAGCGGACAAAGTGGGAAAAGTCGTTGGCTGCCACGGCGTCGTACACGGCGTCGACGGCGTCAAAGACTTCCGGGGACATGGGGTTGTAGAACTCCGTGTCGCCCGGCTGAATCCCTATGAAGACGATATCTTCGCACGATTGCTCGATTTCCTCGATCAGAATCGACAAAGGGAGCGAATGCGTGGTGAACATCGACTTGCGGGCCACATCACGTTTGTCGAGCAGGCGGATGGCGCCGACGGGCAGCGCCATATCGGCAGCATCGACCAAGACCAGACGCGGCGGACGCTCGCGCTTGACCTCGATGATGTCGTCCTCGGGCGTCTGACCGCCATCGATGGTGTACCAGCCAGCAAGCGGCGCGTCCTCCATCTTTTTGGAGAGCACGGGGCCGGCAGCATCGTCGGCACGCAGCACGCTTCCCGCCGTGAGCACGATACCCGCAAACGGGGCGCCGTTCACACGACCATCCACAACGCGACCCATTACTGCAACCTTCCCGTCAGATACACACCCGAAACATCGCGCACGCGTTCCACCAGATCGCGAAACTTCATTAAGAACGCGACCTGCTGGGCATGCAGGCCAAAGTCGTCGTCGAACACCGAGATGCCGGCCTTGGCCGACCCGCGAAAACCGCGCTCGTCGAGCAGCGCATCGCAGGCCTCGAGCAGCGACGGCACCGCCGCCTTGTCGAGCTGGCACTCACCAAAGGAGCGGATGGCCTCGAACTTGGTTTTGGCCTCCCCCTCCGGCAGCGCGTCGACGAGCGAATAAAACACATCCACCGGCACCGACAGACGCGGCTCAAAGCAGTCGAGCACGCCGGTGTGGTGGCCCACGGCGAGCGTGTAGTAAAGCACGTCGCAGGCCTCCTGGGGAACGTCTTCCTCGGTCTCCACAAACTTACGCGTGAGCTCGTAGAAGACCACCTGGTCGGGCGCATGGCCCAGGCAGGGGTCGGCGACGCCCTCGGCGGCCTCGTCGCTTGCGCGCGAGGCATCGCCAAAAGAGCCGCCGAGCATGCCGGGGCCCGCAAAGTAACCAGAGCGGTCCGTGAGCTCCATCTAGCGACCTCCGGCCAGCACCAGATCCTGCAGCGCCGAGTACACCTCAACACGGCGAGGATCATCCTGCTTGTCGATGAGCAGCGCCATGGCACCGCGGATATCGCCCTTGGGCGCGCCCTCGAGCGTATCCATAAACTCGTTGGCCAGGTCGCGGCCGTAACGGTAGCCGCTCATGGCGCGAGCTTCGCGCTCGATGGCAACGCGCAGCTTGTACGGCACGCCGGGGTGCAGGATATCGGCCTGCTCGCCGGCGGCCTCCACCGTGGTCTCGGCATGGAGCTTTTGGTCCAGCAGACCGAGCGCCATGGCAAAGCCGTAGACGGTCTGCGCGGGGCTGGGCGGGCAGCCGGGGATGTAGACATCGACCGGCAGAATCTTATCCGTGCCGCCCCAGACGCAGTAGTTGTCGTAGAAGATGCCGCCGGTGCAGCCGCACGCGCCATAGGACACCACGATCTTGGGATCGGGTGCAGCCTCAAAGGCGCGCAGGGCCGGCATGCGCATGGCACGCGTCACGGCACCGGTGTACAGCAGCACATCGGCGTGACGGGGCGAAGGCACGACCTTGATGCCAAAGCGCTCGACGTCGAAGACGGGCGTGATGGAACCGAAGATCTCGATCTCGCAGCCGTTGCAGCCGCCGCAGTCAACGCGGTAGACGTACACCGAGCGCTTGATCTTCTTAAGAAGGGTCGCCTTGGCCTTCTCGATGCTCTCGTCGAGCTCGATCTTGGTCGGGCGGTACTGAAGCCGCTCGGGCAAAAGCGTGGGTTCGGCCATGGTTACTCCTCCTTCGTATCAAAATCCATGATGATGCCCTCGACCGGCGCCGGACCGGCGGGAATCTCGGGCGCATCGGGGTTGAGCTCGCGGTCGATATACTCCGGGTTCACGCCGTGGCCGCCCAGATACTCCATGCCGGGGCCCTGGGGCTCGCCGGACGCAAGCGTCTCGTTGGCGGCCATGCCGGCAGCGTTGCCGGTCTTTACGGCCGAGGCGGCGCGCAGGGCGTCGAGCTCGCGCTTGCACTCCTGGCACATACCGACGGTACGAGCGGCCTGCTCGGCCTCCATGCCGCCGGCCTTTTGCAGCAGGCGCTTGGCGTAGTCGATCTCCTTGTGCGGGGCAAACGGCTTGCCGCAGCGCGAGCAGTGCTCGAGCGTGTAGACGCTCTTGCTGGTGAGGTCGTCCTTGCTCATGACGGCCAGCTCAAACTCCTCGGTGAGCTTGATGGCCTCCATGGGGCAGGCTTCCTCGCAGCGGCCGCAAAAGATGCAGCGGCCGTAGTCGATCGACCAGGTGATGGTGTCGGCCGCAAGGTCGGTGTCCATGCGAATGGCATCGGCCGGGCACGCCACGCCGCAGGCTCCGCAGGCGATGCAGAGCTCGGCATTGTGCTCGGGCTTGCCGCGCATGTCCTTGTTGGTGGGGAACGGCGCAAACGGGTACTTGACCGTCGCGTCGCCGGCCTTGGCGTTAACCTTCCAAAGCTGCAGCATATTAGAGCGCCTCCTCATCGAGCGGAGCGGCCATGGTGCCCTCGCCCGCAAGCGGCGACTTGTCGCGCCAGACGTTCTCGAACTGCTCCTTGTCGAGCACGTGGTCGCGCTTGGCGGCGATATCGGTCACCGTCACGCGGTCGGTGCAGGAGTAGCACGGGTCGAGCGAGCCGACGATCAACGCAGCGTCACCCACGGTGTTGCCGCGGAACATGTAGCGCAGGACCGGCCAGTTGCTGTACGTGGCGGCCTTGGCGCGCCAGCGGTAGCACTTCTGGTTGTTGCCGAGCATGGCCCAGTGCACGTCCTCGCCGCGCGGCGCCTCGGTGGCGCCGATGGCGTACTTGTGCGGGGTGTACTCCCAATCCGTGGTGAGGATGGGGCCCGACGGGCAGTTCTCGAGCATGGTCTCGATCATGTCGATCGAATCGTAGACCTCCTGGATGCGAACGGCGGTACGGCCGAAGGCATCGCAGGTGTCGGCCGTGGCGGCGTGCATCTTTTGAACGTCCGGATCGGCGTAGCCGTCGAAGGGATGGTCAAAGCGCACGTCGCGGGCATAGCCCGAGCCACGCATGAGCGGGCCGACCGGCGAGAAGTCGCGTGCAATCTTGCGGTCCAAGATGCCGATACCGCTCGTACGCTCAATAAAGTTGGGCGTGGAGAGCAAGACGTCGACGAGTTCCTGAACCTCGGAGCGCAGCTGGTGGATGGTCGTGAGCGTGGAAAGCTTCTGCTCGGCCAAAATGTCGCGACGCACGCCGCCGATCACGTTGAGGCCGTAGGTCTTGCGGTGACCGGAGAGCTTCTCGGCCAGATCCATGGACTTCTCGCGGACGCGGAAGAACTGCTGGAAGCCGGAGTCGAAGCCCGTGTAGTGCGACGCAAGGCCAATGTTGAGCAGATGCGAGTGCAGGCGCTCGACCTCGAGCATGATGGCGCGGATGTACTGGGCGCGCGGCGGGACATGGATGCCCTGGGCGCGCTCGACGGCCTCGGCATAGGCCACCGAGTGGGCGCAGCCGCAGATGCCGCAGATGCGGTCGGCGAGGAACGTCACGGCGTCATAGTTCAGGCGCGTCTCGGCGACCTTCTCCATGCCACGGTGCACGTAGAACAGACGGTAGTCGGCGTCGACGATCGTCTCACCCTCGACGAACAGGCGGAAGTGGCCAGGCTCGTCGGAGGTAATGTGCAACGGGCCCATGGGGACAAGCGTCGTCTCCTTGCCCTTGGTATCGGCCAAGAACTCGTAGTTTTCCATGTCACTCGCGGGAGCGGGACGGAAGCGGTAGTCCATGGAGTCCTTGCGCAGCGGGTACAGGCCGCTGGGCCAATCGTCGGGCAGCACCAGGCGACGACGGTCGGGCAGACCCTCGGGGATCAGGCCGAACATGTCGCGAAGCTCGCGCTCGCCCCACACACAGGCGGGGACGAACGGTGTCACGGACGGGAACGTCATCTTGGCGGGATCGACCTCGGTGCGCACGGTCACCCAACCGGGGTCCTCCCCCTCCATGGAGATGACATAGTACACGGCGTAACGGCCGCACAGGCTGCGCTCATCGTTGCCGATGATCACGGGAATCCAGCCGTAGCGCTCGTAGTACAGGTAGTGGACGGCCTCGGGCAGATTGTCCTGCTTGACGGTAATCGTCAGCTGGTCCTCGCACTGCCACTCGACCTTCTCGATGCAGCCCGGAACGGCGCGGCGCAGGGCCTCGACATGGCTCTCGCAGCGACGGGCATACACCTTGTTCTCAGTTTCAATCATTCGTTACTCCACCTCGCTCTGAGCGGTCTCGGAGCCAAAGAATTCGCGGAACATCGGGGCCGTATGCAGGGCATCGGTATCCTGATCGAGCACGATAGCGACGGCGTTCTCAACACCGCGCACAACGGGCAGAGGCGTGGCAAGACCAAACCAGATCAGGCACACGGCAAGCAGGGCCTCGGGGACGAGCATCCAGACGCTCGACTCGCGACGCTCGGTATCGACGGGCTCATGCAGGGTCTTACCAAAGACCGACGAGATGACGACGCGCGTCAGGCCGCTGATGGCAACGGTCAGGGCGAGCGCCACGATCACGACAAGCCACCAGGGGCTACCGGCGGCAAAGGCCGCCACAAAGGTGCCGAACTCCGAGATGAACATGGCAAAGGGCGGAAAACCGGCCAGCGCCAAAAAGCCGATGACCATAAGGGCGGCCGTAATGGGCGCACGCTCGACGATGCCGCGGATCTGGGTAAGGTCGCGCGTGCCAAAGGCATGCTCGACGTTCTCAGTCAGGCAGAAGCACAGGGACTTGGCAAGGCCGTGGAACATGCTGTGCAACAGAGCCGCGGCGATACCAAGCGGACCGCCGATACCCAGGCAGAGCATGATGACGCCAGCGTTCTCGCACGAAGAATAGGCCAGCTTGCGCTTGATATCGGTCTGCGCAAAGAGTGCAAAGCTCGAGAACACGATCGACAGCACGCCGATCACCAGCAAGAGCAGGCTCGGGAAGTCGTTGCCGATAGCATGGGAGGCGAGCATGTCAAAGCGGATGATGATGAGCATGGAGCACTTGAGCACCACGCCCGACAGCAGGGCCGAAATGGAACCCGGTGCCTGGGAGAGCGTATCGGGCATCCAAGTGTGCATCGGGAAGACCTCGGCCTTGGTGCCAAAGCCAATCACAATAAACGCGAACGCCAGGCGCACGATCGCCGGGTCGAGCTTGTCGGCCTCGGGAAGAATGCCCGAGAGGAACGCGGCCATGTGCGGGTTCGAGATCACGTCGGCGGCGTTGGCGTAGATCAACAGCGTGCCGAACAGGCCAAAGGCCACGCCCGCGGTGCAGACCATGATGTATTTCCACGTGGCCTCGAGGGCATGGCGCGTGTTCTTGAGCGCCACGAGCAGCGCCGAAGCCAACGTGGTGGCTTCGATGGCCGCCCACATAATGATGATGTTGTTGGTCGTCGCGGCCAAAAGCATCGTGAACAGGAACAGGCTGTAGAACGCGTAGTACTGCTTTACCTGCGAGGGACCATAGGTGCCTTCGGCGACGAGCTGACGAACAAGGCCAACCGAGTACACGGCGATGCAAAAACCGATGACGCCGATGATAAGCACGAACAGGGCACCCAGGGCGTCGACATGGAACCAGGGGTCGAGTGCCCAGATCTCGCCGCCGTCCGTAAAGACGGGCAGTGCGATGGCGATCGAGCCGGCAAGCACGACAACCGCCGAAACGGCATGGCAGAGCTCAAAGACACCACGCGCCGCGGTCTTGGGAACGATGGCCATGATGGCGGACAGGGCCAGGGGGCACACAACGAGTGCCAATAGCATTGTGGAAGTATCCATGTGCCTAGCCCCTCAGATCGGAAAGGTCGTGCGAATCGAGCGACTGGTAGGTACGCCAAATCTTGAGCACGACGACGGACATGATGATGACCGCGAAGATGGCATCGGTTGCGATACCGGTCTCGACGATCTCGGGAGCCGTGGGCGCCAGCAGGGCGAGCGTCACGTGGCTGCCGTTTTCCATAAGGCAGTATCCAAAGATCTGCTTCATGATGTTGCGCTGCGTGATGATGCAGGATAGGCCCACAAAGAAGTGGGCAAAGCTGATGGCCAGGGCAGGAGTGGCGACCTCGGCCGTGGGAAGCTTGATCTGCGTCACGACGGCAAAGCAGACGGCCACCTCGACGGCAATGAGGCAGATGGTCCACGCCGGCTTGGTGCTGTGCGAAAGCCCCAGATCGCTCGGCTCGCCCATCTTACGATAGGCATACGAGAGGATGAGCGGCACCAGGACGACCTTGGTCACAAATGCCGACACGGCCCACATGAGCAGCTCGGAGGCGCCGGTGACGTTGCCGAGGGTGGCAAGCAGGCCCACCAGAATCAGCGACTGCACCGCATACCAGCGGATGGCGACTTTAATTGACTTGCTGATGACGACCATGGTCGAGGTAACGATCAAAAGGCCGCCCAGCAGGTTGACAAGTTGGTAACCCATGTTCTACCTCCTAACCGATCCAGCTGGCCGAAAGCGGGCCGCTGACGATGACCATGATGACGAGCACGATGAACACGAACGCCATCGCGCGGGGAAGCGGGGCTCCCGCAGCGACCTCTTCGCTCGGCTCGCCGGGCAGGCAATAGCCCATCCACTTGAGGAACCAGGCGAAGGTGGCGACGGTCTCGGCAACCATGATGCACACGAGCACCAGGATCGCGACGTTGCCGGCACCCACGGAAAAGCCGCCGGCGATAATCTGGAACTTCGAGAAGAACGTGTTCATGGGCGGCACGCCGGCAATGGCGAGCGCGGCGACACCAAAGCCCACGCCCGAGATCGGGTACTTCTTCACGATGCCGCGAAGCTTGGGCAGCATACGCGTACCGAGTGTAAAGGAGAACGAACCGGCGATCAGGAAGAACAGGGTCTTAGCGAAGGCGTGGTTAAAGATGTGGCACACGGCACCGTCAAAGGCCAGCTGGCTGCCAAAGACCGAAAGGCCCAGACCAAAGAACACATAGGAGAGCTGGGCGATCGTGGAGAAAGCCAGCAGGCGCTTCATGTCCTTTTGAGGCAGGTACATAAGGAAACCAAAGAGCATGGTGACCATGGCGTCGATAATGGCGACCCAGCCCACGATCTCGGGAACCTCGCCGGCAGAGACGAGCGCACGCGCGAACACGCACACGCCGACCTTAACCATCGAGGCGCCATGCAGATAGGCCGAAACAGGCGTCGGTGCCTCCATGGCCGAAGGCAGCCACATGTACATGGGAACCTGTGCGGACTTGGCCCAGGCCGCAAACAGCACGAGCAAAAGGACGATAGCCTTGAGCTTGGCGTCGAGGCCGGCAATCGCGGTGATGGCGAAGGTGCCGGTGTGGGCAAACACGATGGCGGCGCCCAGATACAGGCCGAGCGCACCGATATGCGTAATGATCAGGGCCTTCATGCCGGCCTTCTTGGCCGTAGGCGACATGTAGTAGCTAATGAGGCCCCAAGAGCACGCACCCGTGATCTCAAAGAACACGAGCTGGCCCAAAAGGGTCGAGCTGTACACAAGGCCGGCCATGGCGCCGATGAAGGTCGCGAGGTACGCGTAGAAGCGACGACGCGGTGCGTCGGGATGCTCACGGTTATTCTCGCTCATATAGGGAATCGAATAGATCACGACAAGCAGGCCGATACCCACAAAGGCGGGCGCGAGCAGCGTGCTCATGCGATCGAAGGTGAATCCCATGACGAGGGTCTGCCCAAACGAGATCAGGGGGACCTGCGTGTCGGGCATGCCGGCGCCAGCGAAATTCGCGGCGAGGGCGATGGTGCAGACCGTCGAGACGGCGGCACCCAAAACGCTGAACCACTTGGCGTACGGACGGGGGAACAGGGCGACGAGCACCGAGGCCACCATCGGGGCCGCGATAGCGACCAAGCCGAGAAGGGACAGACTGACTGCAAATGACATTGTTTCTCCCTTCTCCTACACGCCGACGACCACGAAGACAAACGCCAGAACGGCGATGCCCACGACGGCCCAGGTCTGATTGCCGAGCACCTTAAAACGCGAGCGCGAGCAGGAGTTCTCGATCACGCCGCACACGACAAAGTCGATCAGGCACTTCACCAGGAAGATGACTGCACCCAGAACGGCGGCGGCGCCCACGGTCGCGGGCTCGCCCCAGGGGACGAAGATCGCGCAGAACCAAGCAACGACCAGGACCTGCTTCATGGACATGGCAAGTTTGGCCATGGCGAGCGACGGGCCGGAAAGCTCGGCAAGCGGGCCTTCCTGAAGCTCCTGCTCGGCCTCGGCCTGGTCAAACGGCAGCTTGCCGAGCTCCATGTAGCAGGCAATCGCAAAGGCGATGCCGGCGAGGATCACGGCGACCGGCGCGTCGATAGCGCCCGTCATGATGTGCTGACCCATGGTGGCGATGTCGGTGGAACCGCACACCAGGGCGGCGGCAAACAGCGCCAGCAGCATGGACGGCTCGATGAGCACGCTCATGAGCAGCTCGCGGACGCCGCCGATGCCGGCGTAGGCGTTGGACGAATCCACACCGCAGAGGGCGAAGAAGAAGCGGGCGAGCGCCAGGCTGTACATAATGGTGATGGCGTCACCAAAGACCGGGATGGGGCTTTGTGCCGTAAAGAGCGGCAGGCCCATCGCGAGCATAAAGGCGACGGCGAAGAACAGCGGCGGCATGATGCGCAGCGCAAAGCTCGCATCCTCGCTCTGGGACTCGGGGCGCGCAAAGAGCTTGGCCAGGTCGCGGTAGTCCTGCATGATGCTGGGGCCGCGACGGTTGTGCATCTTGGCGCGGATCACGCGGCCGAGACCGGAGAAGAACGGTGCGACGGCCATGACGACCACGCCCTGCAGAACGGCAAGTACGATGTTGTTCATGCTCTCCCCTCCTTAACCCATTTGCACGGCGAGCACGAGGAACACCACGAGTGCCGCGACGATGTAGCAGATATAGATGCTGTAGTTGCCGCCCTCGAGCTTAGTCGCGAGGTCGGCGAGCTTCTCGACACCCTTATGCGGGGCATCGACGAGAACCTTGTCGGGTACGGGCTCCACAGCCTCGGCCACACCGGTGAGCTTCTGGAAGAAGTGCGCGATGGACCAGCAGACGGCCGTGCAGCGGTCACGCAGCGTATAGAGCGGCTGCATAAACCAGGACACCTCGGAGGCAAAGGTCGTGGCCACGACGGGCATATGCTCGTTGGGAGCATAGCCGCATGCCCACGGCTGGGACTTCTGCACCTTGCCGACGGTCTTGAGCTTGCGATAACCGCAGGCAAGGCCGACGAGCACCACGAGCGCAATGGCGATCGCGGGCGTGGAGGTGGCAGCGCCGGAGTACTGGTTCATGAGCTCCATGCCCTCGGCGGCAAACACGCCACCGTACGGATGCAGCACGGACGCGGCGACATCGACCAGCACGGGCGCGATCACGGGAGCGCCAATGCCCAGCACGACGCAGATGGCCGCGAGCAGGCCCTGCGCAAACACCATGGGGGCGGGAACCTCCTTGGCATTGGCCGCGGCCTCGGAGCGGGGCGCGGAGGCAAAGGAGACGCCATAGGCCTTGACGAAGCACGTGACAGCCAGCGCGCCGGTAACGGCAAGCGCGACGGCAGCGAACACGGCCACGATTATGACGGCCTTGTCGCCCTGCATGGCGGCGTTAAACAGCGACTGGTAGGTAAACCACTCGGACACAAAGCCGTTGAAGGGCGGGATGGCCGAGATGGCAAGCGCGCCAACGAGAAAGCAGATGGCCGTTGCCGGCATACGACGGAACAAGCCGCCCATCTTCTCCATATTGCGCGTACCCGTAGAGTACAGCAGCGCACCAGCGCCCAGGAACAGCTCGCCCTTAAACATCGCGTGGTTAAACGTGTGGTAGAGGGCGGCCATCAGGGCCAGGACGGCGATGCCGACCGAGTCGAGCGCCATGGCGGCCATGGAGGCGCCGACGCCGAGCAGAATGATGCCGATGTTCTCGACAGAGTGATAGGCCAGCAGGCGCTTGATGTCATGCTCCTGCAGGGCGAAGGCCACGCCGAGAACCGACGAGATCGCACCGAACACCATGACCATCAGGCCCCACCAGACCTGAACGCCCGAGGCGGAGAGCAGGTCGAGGCCCACCTTGAGGATGCCGAAGATACCGATCTTGATCATGCCGCCGGACATGAGGGCCGACACGTTGGACGGCGCCTCGGGATGTGCCTTGGGCAGCCAGCCGTGCAACGGGATGATACCGGCCTTGGCGCCAAAGCCAAAGAAGGCGAGCACGAAGCACACGGATGCGACCGCGGGGCTAAACTGCGTGGCGCGGAAATCCGCAAAGGCAAACGAGCCACCGGCGAAGTTGGTCATGGTGAGGAAGCTCGCCATGATGAGCACAAAGCCCACGTGCGCGATTACAAAGTAGAGCCAACCGCCATGGATGGAGTTCTCGTTCTCCTCGATCACGACCAGGAAGTACGAGGTCAGCGACATGAGCTCAAAGGCAACCAGGAACCAAAACACGTTGTCGGCGGTGATGACGAGCATCATGGACGCCACGAAGGTGTTAAAAAAGAAGCCGGCGCGGCCCTTTTTGCCCGGGTACTCATCAAAGTAGTTGAGACCGTAGATCGAACCGGCAAACGCGAGCACCGAGATGAGCGCCATGAACAGGCCGGACAGCTGATTGAGCAGCAGCTGGAAATGGGCAAACGGGAAGAACACGATGGTGTCGACCGACGTGACATCGCCCAGCACGGCCTGGATACCGGCCACAAACGAAAGCACCGCGGCGGCGGCGCCGATAAGGCATCCGGCGGTCTTGGCGGCGTTATCGGCCTTGATCAGCAGAACCGAGGCGAGCGCACCGATGCACGAGACGGCAAGCGATGCGATAAACAGCGTCATGCTATCCATTGTTTACGCTCCCTTCTGCTTTCTCGGACAGACCCTGGGCCACGGCGGTAACGTCGACGGCCGGACCGTTTTCGATCGAGCGCAGGCGCTTGGCCTCGTCGAGCTCGCGATCGACCGCGCCGCCCATGACGGTCAGTGCCTTGGTGGGGCACGCCGCCACACAATGCGGGCCGTCCGGATCGAAGGCGCACAGGTCGCACTTGACGGCGCAGGTGTACTGGCCGGGAGCCCACGTAAGCAGGCTGCTCAGGGACTTAGGATACGAAGGCGTCGGGTCGCACATGCCTGCGACACCGGCGATAGACGTGCCATCGGGATGGATGGCTCCGAAGGGGCACGCGATGGCGCACAGCCTGCACCCGATGCACTCCTGCTCCTTGACGTGGATGCGATCGCCATCGTGCTCGATGGCATTCACCGGGCAGACCTCGGCGCAGGGGGCACCCTCGCAATGGTGGCAGGCAAGGGCGGCCGAAATACCGCCGGTCTTCACGAGCGCCAGACGCGGCGTATCCTGAAGACCCTGCATCCGGTGGGCGTCGGCACAGGCGGACTGGCATGTTCCGCAGCCGATGCACCTCTCCGGGTTGATGTCGATGAAGCGGTTCATCCCCACTTCCTTTCAAAATAACGGGCCGGGCTCCCGAACGTACGGGACGCCCGGCCCAATAAGCCAACGAGAACGGGACTACACGATTTGGTTCACGTGCGTCTCGTCGTCGAACTTGGCGGCGCCGGGCTCAACGTCCTGGGGAGCGGCGGCGTCCACCAGAGCCTGCTTGAGCTCGGTGTACTGACGCTCGACTTCGCCCTCGGCCCAGACCTGGTCGGCGATAGCGTCGACCTGGCAGGCGGAGAACTTGTCCTCGGGCGTGTGCGAGACCGGGTCGACCTTGTGAATGGTCAGCTCGTTGCATTTGCCGATCCACCACTGGTAGGTCATGTAGACCGTGCCCTTGTTGATGCGATCGCTCACGTCGGCACGGCTGTATACCTGGCCGCGGCGGCTGTGAATCGAGACGATGTCGCCATTCTTGATGCCGCGTGCCTCGGCGTCCGCGGGATTCATGCGGACAAAGCCGGGCTCGTCGGCAAGCAGCGCCAGCGTCTTGCAGTTGCCGGTCATCGAGCGGCAGCTGTAGTGGCCGACCTCGCGGACGGTGCACAGGATGAGCGGGTACTCATCGTCGGGAAGCTCGGAGGGCGCCTCCCAATCGTGCGCCATCAGGTTGGCGCGGCCGTCCTTGGTGGTGAACTTGCCACCAGCGAACATGTCGGGCGTACCGTGGTCGTTCACATCGGTGCTCTTGACGGGCCACTGGGCGTAGCCGCCCTCGGGAGCCATCTTCTCGTAGGTCGCGCCCACAAAGTTGGGGCACAGGCTAATGCACTCGTTCCAGATCTGCTCGGTGTTGTCGTAGTGCATGGGGTAACCCATACGCGTGGACAGGTCCGCGAAGATCTCCCAGTCGTGACGGCACTCGCCCTTGGGCGGAACGGCCGCGTCAAAGTGCTGGAAGCTACGGTCGGATGCGGTAAAGACACCCTCGTGCTCGCCCCAAGAGGTAGCGGGCAGGATGACGTCGGCGAGCATGGTCGTCTGCGTCATAAAGATGTCCTGGCAAATGAACAGATCCAGCTCGGAGAGCGTCTTGCGCATACCGGCCGAATCGGGCTCGGTCTGCACCGGGTCCTCGCCGTAGTTGTAGAAGCAGTGCACCTTGCCCTCGTCGACCAGGTGGCCCAGGTCGGTGAGCTTGTAGCCCTCCTCGAGCGGGAGCTTTTCCTCGGGCACGCCCCATGCCTTGGCAAACTTGGCACGCACTGCCGGGTCGGTGACCTTCTGGTAGCCAGGGTACAGGTTGGGCAGCATGCCCATATCGCAGGAGCCCTGGACGTTATTCTGACCGCGCACGGGCGCGAGGCCGGAATTGGGTTTGCCGATCTGGCCGGCAACGCAGGCGATGGAGGCGATGGTGTGCACCGTCTTCAGGTTCTGCTTCTGCTGGCATACGCCCATACCCCAGCCAATGATGGCAGAGGGCTTCGCCGTGGCGTACATCTCGGCAGCTTGGTGGATCAACGCGGGCTCGACACCCGTGATGTCCTGTACGGATTCGGGAGTGTAGTTCTTGATGGTCTCCCACCACTCGTCAAAGCCGTTCGTGTGCTCGGCGACGAATTCCTTGTCGTAGAGGCCATCGTTGACCAAGCAGTTGGCAAAGGCGTTGAGGAACGCAACGTTGCAACCGTTCTTGATCGGAAGGTAGAGATCGGCGATACGCGCGGTTTCGATATGGCGCGGGTCGGCAACGATGATCTTGCAACCCTTTTCTTTGGCTCGCACGATACGCCTTGCGACGATGGGGTGCGAATCGGCAGGGTTATAGCCGAAGAGGAAAATGCAGCCCGCATCCTCCATACCGGGGATGGAGCATGACATGCAACCTGAACCAACCGTGTCCATCAGACCGAGGACAGTAGGGCCGTGTCAAGTACGGGCGCAGTTGTCCACGCTGTGGGTGCCGATGCACGCGCGCGTAAACTTCTGCATGACGTAGTTCGCCTCATTGCCGCCGCCTCGCGAAGAGCCGGTGGTCATGACAGCGTTAGGACCATATTCGTCAATTATGGCCTGCATCTTAGATGCGGTGAAATCCAGTGCCTCGTCCCAGCTTACGCGCTCAAGATCCGCGCCCTTGGTGCGGCGGATCATCGGGTGCAGTACGCGAGGAGTCAAGATCTTGGTGTCGTTGATGAAGTCATAGCCGCTCATGCCCTTAAGGCACAGCTCGCTCTGGTTGGTGATGCCGTTGAGCGGTTCGGTGCCCACGACCTGGCCGTTTTGGACCAGGAGGTTAAACTGGCAACCGGCGCCGCAATACGGGCAGATCACTTTATGCTTCTCCATGACACCCTCCTTCCTTTTTCTGCTACCGATTACTCGGTACTAATTTGACAATCATTGGGCCTGTCGCCCCAACGCTTACGCCTCGTTTTCGATGGTGGCGCGGGCACGCTCGGCAGTCAGTTCTGCCAGGCGCTCCTCGTCTACCAGGGTGAGGCCCTTGGTCGGGCACGCCTCGGCACACGCCGGACCGCCGGGACGGTCCACGCACAGGTCGCACTTGAGCACGAAGCTCTTGATCTGCGAACCCACGCGAACGTCGCCCATCAAGACCGGAACCTGCGTGGTCGCCACACTCACGGCGCCAAAGGGGCAGGCCATGACGCAGCTCTTGCAGCCGATGCAGTTGTCCTCGTTAACACCGATGCGATGGTTCTTTGGATCAAAGAACAAGGCGCCCGTGGGGCAGGCCTTCGCGCACGGGGCATCCTCGCAGTGATGGCAAGCCACCGGTGCGGAGATCTCGTACGTACGCGTCACGCGCAGGCGCGGCGCGGCGATGTTACCGGGGATGTCGTGCGCCTCGATACACGCCGCCATGCAGGTTTGACACCCAATGCAGCGCGAAGAATCGGCTACGACTCGCTTATTGCCCATGTTGTTCACTCCCTCCTGAATCCCTTGCCGGAGAGACCCTGTCGACATTGACCCAAGCCGCCCGTGGCCTGGCATCGACGAATCGAATGCATGCGGCGAAACATGCACTCGGTAGAGTTTCTCCAACGATATACAGGTTAAATATACGCAGTTGCAGGGGGCAAACTTGAGCATAGGCCCTGCAATACGGGTGTATTGCAGGGGTTTTGGCAGGTTGGAATTATTCTCTAGAAGCTATAAAGGTGAGTGTATTACATGCGTACGCCTCAGAGATTTTTATGCGCTCTCATTTTGGATGTACTACGCTTGTATTCGTGTTTATGGTTATCAACTTGAGTGAAATAAAGCAATCGTTATAAGATGCTCAAGTATCGGCACATGCCGCATATGACCGACTATATTGCACGCTCATTAAGGGGGCCAGTGATGTCATCGACTCAAAAAAGAGCCATCCTGCAGGTGCGCATTCGCGAAGAGGACAAACAGCATGCCGAGCATCTCTACGATGCCATGGGCACATCGCTCGCCGAGGCTGTCCGCTTATTTGTCGCGCAAAGCATTTTGATGCGCAAGCTCCCCTTTCAGCCGGTCGCCGTGCGCTCAAAGAACGGCACCGCCGCCTATGGATCGCTCAAAGCATATGGTGACCCCAATCGCCGCGCCGAGGAGCGCAATGCCTGGATTGAATACCTTGCCACAGAAAGCGACGATTCGGTTTTGGGCCCCGAGGAAGTAGATATCCATGAGTAGCACCATCATCGACGAGACCGTCATCCTACGCTACCTGCTTGACGACGACGAAGTTCTGTCACCGCGCGCCGCCAAGGTCATCGCCACGCGCACCGCTCGCGTCTACCCCGAAATCATCACGCGCGTCGCCGTTACGCTGCGCGACGTCTACAAGGTCCCGCGCGTGGAGATTGCGACGGCCATGACCAAGCTGCTCGATGACGTCATGGTCGACGAGCCCACCGTTATCGCCCTTGCCATCAAACTCTTTGGCAAGACCCATATGGACTTTACCGACTGCCTCCTCGCAGCCCGAACCGCCATCTATAACGACGACGTCGTGAGCTTTGGCAAGCCCATCATCCAAGGCATGATCGACTACCGCCGCCAGCGCCAAACCGCCGCCGACGCCCGCAGCCGAAGCACCGACTCCACCATCGACAAGCTCCGCCACCGCCCCCGCAGCTAACCCCATCCTCCTTAAGTTGCTGTGAAATAGTTCCTGTTTTCAAGCTTCCACGGGTCTTTTAGGAACTATTCCACCGCAACTTCCAGGTTGTCCATCCGAAACCGGCAACCTTGGACCGTGAATCCTACTGTTCGCCACGACATGGGCCTATCTACTACGTTTAACCGATTACCCTCGACCACACCGAAATCCGAAATATCAAAACCGCTGGTAGACGGCTTACCGATTTTCCGAAAATGCTGCTTTGGTCGACCCCTGCGGGCCAAACGTAGTAGATGGGCCGCTTTCGTGGCTCAGCACCAGACCAGTCATTTTGGAACAGGGGTTTTTGACCACATTTGCCAGCCGATCGCTAGAGTAGTCAAAAAGCCCCGTCCCAAATTAGCTACCCCAGCCTTCAATAGGTTCACAAAAGCCAATAGACAGTCCGTATTTCACCGCAACTTAGGAGGGAATGTGGGGTTCACGGCATGTATATGAAAATGCTCTGCTTCCAAAAGGAAGCAGAGCCATTCATCTATCTTGTGGAACGGGCGACGGGAAGTCCAAGGGTTTGCTTCGCAAACCCTTGTTTCGCTGCGGGCCATTGGCCCTTGCGTGCTGCGCTGGAAAATGCTCACGCATTTTCTCAGCTTCGCACCCTGCCGGGTTCGATCCCCGTCGCCCGGCACGCTTATGAAAACGGCTCTGGCAGCAAATGGAGCCAAAGCCGTTAAAACTATCCTATGGAGCGGGCGACGGGAATCGAACCCGCGTCATCAGCTTGGAAGGCTGGGGTTCTACCATTGAACTACGCCCGCAAGATATGGTCGGGACGACAGGATTTGAACCTGCGACATCCTGCTCCCAAAGCAGGCGCGCTACCAAACTGCGCCACGTCCCGAAGGTGTTGAGCAGCTAAGGTCTAAACCTTGCGTGTCCCAAAGCGAAGGAAATTATAGGGGAGACTTCCCGCCTGTGCAAGCGACGATACCCTAGCTCCTCGAATGTGCGACAAACTGGCTATGAACCAGACCGATCACAAACGCCACCACGGCGACCGGCGCCCAAGCAGCGCCGATATCTGCCAGCGGCAGCGCATCGAACGGCAGCCACGCGCCCGCAAAGAACGCGTCGCGGACCGAGGTGATCACGCTCTGCACCGCGACGACGCCGCCGACCCAGACCCACACCTGCGGATGCGCATCGCAAAAACCGTGCACCAGGCCCATAAGCACCAGCACGATGGCAACGGGATACAGGGCGTTGAGCATGGGCACCGAGAACATGAGGATCGCGTCGAGGCCCACGTTGGAGAGCACGCAAGAAAACGCCGCGAACACAAAGGCGAGAACCGCGAAGGGACGGCGCATAGCCTCCTCGGAAGCCCCCGCTCCCCCTTCGACCACATACGTCTCGCAGAAGTAGCGCGAGCAGCAGCTGATGAGGCCGATGCACACGTTCATGCAGGCGAGGAAAAAGATCGCAAAGACCACGACCGTGCCGGCAAGACCAAAGTGTATGGAGGCAGAGCGGGCAAGGATGGCGGCGCCGTTGGTAGCGTCGGGTATAACCGTGCCGAGCTGCATGCCGGCAAGCGCCAGGCCGCAGTAGATGATGGCCATGAGCACACCGGCGATCACACCGGAACGCGAAATCTCGAAGGCCACGCGCTTGTCATCGGTCACGCCCAGCTCGTGGATGGTCTCGGCGATGATAATGCCAAAGGCGAGCGACGCAAGCAGGTCCATGGTCTGGTAGCCGGTCAAAAACCCCTGCACGGCAGCGCCTGCGTCGTAGGGAGCCTGCGGCGCGCCAGCGGGACCCAACGGCGAGACCACGGCGGCACCCACGACCAGCACGATGAGCGCAATGAGCGCGGGGCCCGTAATGCGGCCGAGCACGCGCGTGATAACGCCCGGACGCAGCGTGAGCGCAAACGCGACGACAAAGAAGCCAACGGCAAACACCAGGCGAGCCGTGCCGAGCGAGACGCCCTCGGGCAGCAGCGGTACCAGCATCTCGAAGGCCGTGGAGCTCGTGCGCGGAATAGCCAGGCACGGGCCGATGGCTAGATACACCGCCGCAACGAAGAATTCTCCAAATTTAGGATGCACACGCCCGGCCAGCTCGCGCGCCGTTCCGGCAAGCGCCACGGCGATAAAGCCCATGACGGGCAGACCGATGGCGGCGATGAGAAAGCCGAGCATGGCGAGCGGCGTGGCAGAGCCTGCCTGCAGCGCCAGCAGCGGCGGAATGATGAGGTTGCCGGCGCCAAAGAGCATCGAGAACAGGGCGATGCCGACGGTAACGACATGGTCGGAGCGCAGGCCGCGCGGGGCGGATGAGGCCATGGGACCACCTTTCGGGTCGAAACAAAAACGGGACGGGCAAAAGACCCGTCCCGCAAGTATATACGCTCTAGCAGGCTAAATCGCGGAGCGCGTCAATCGCGGTGTCGACTTCCCCGTCCGTGTTGAAATACCCAAACGAGAAACGAACGACACCCTGACGCTCGGTCCCGAGCGCGCGGTGCATGAGCGGGGCACAATGGGCGCCGGGGCGCGTCGCAATCCCCCACCCCTGCATGAGCGCGTCCGAAATCTGGGCAGAGTCGATATCGCCCACGTTGAGTGAGACGATCGCCGAGCGCACGGGCTGGTCAAAGGCACCGTAGAGCTTAATCCCCGGAATCTCGCGCACGCCGGCAAGGAAGCGCTCTGCAAGCGAGCGCTCATGCGCCGCAATCGCCTCGATCCCGCCCTGGGCCTCGATAAAGTCGAGGCTGGCAGAAAGGCCCGCGATACCGTGACCGTTGAGCGTGCCCGCCTCAAGGCGCGTGGGCCACTCAAGCGGCTGCAGCGCATCGAAGCTGTGTACACCGGTGCCGCCCATGGCCCACGGTGCCACGTCAATGCCTTCCGCCACGGCTAGGCCGCCGGTCCCCTGCGGACCCATAAGCCCCTTGTGGCCGGTAAAACACACCACGTCGAGCCCCATGGCGTGCATATCGATATGCGCCGTGCCGGCAGACTGCGAGGCATCGACGATCACCAGCGCACCTGCCGCATGGGCCATAGCCGCCACGCGCGCAATGTCGACTGCGTTGCCGGTTACGTTGGAGGCGTGCGTCACCACCACAGCGCGCGTGTCCGGCGTGACCAACCGCTCGAGCTCGTCGTAGTCGAGCACGCCGTTCGCGTCGCAGCCCGCATGCTCAACCGCCACACCCTGTTCCGCCGCCAGGCGGTTGAGCGGACGCAGCACCGAGTTGTGCTCGAGCACCGTCGCAACCACACGGTCGCCGGGGCGCACCACGCCACAGATGGCGGTGTTGAGCGCAGCCGTGGAGTTGGGCGTAAAGCACACATGGTCCGCTCTCGGGCAACCCAAAAGGCGCGCGAGCTTAGCACGGCAACCGTGAATCGTACGAGCCGCATCGAGAGCACCCGACGTGGCGCCGCGCCCGGCATTGCCGAGCGAGCACATCGCCTGCGTCACGGCATCGATGACCGTCTGCGGCTTATGCATGGTCGTCGCCGCGTTATCCAGATAGATCATCGCACGACCTCCCACATGTCAATCACCGTAAAGCCCTCGGTGGGAACACCAGCTGCGGCAAGCTCGGCGCGCAGCAGCTCCTCATCGGCAGGCAACGCCTTCCACGCCAAGCCGCAGCCGGCAGCGACCTCCCCGGGCACGGGAATCGTGCGCCCGGGAAGGCCGCGCTCGATGCATAGGGTCTCGCAGCCCATGGCGGCCGCCGTGGTGGGAAACGTGATGACAAGCGCCGGGCGCTTCTCCCTCATGGCAACTCCAACCAATACGCTACGGGCGCACGACGCGCACGGCCTGCTCCATCTTCTCCACGATCACGTACATGTTGGTGACCTCGCCCACCGCAAGCTGGTCTTTAATGCCAAAGTGGTCCAGGCAGGTACCGCAGGTGAGAATCTCGACGCCCTGCTCGGCCAGACCCTTCAGGTCATCGAGCACCGGCGAGCCCTCGACGGTAAGTTTAGCGCCGCCGTTGTAGAACAGCATGGTCGCGGGCAGCTCCTCCTGCTGAGTCACGGCAAAGATGAACGCCTTCATGAGCTTGTGGCCCAACTCGTCGTCGCCGCGGCCCATGCAGTCGGTGTAGACGGAAATGACGAGCTTGCCCTTGCCGGCGCTGGCATCACAGAAGGCAGCACCGTCCTGCTCGGGGTCCGCAACGGCCACGGCACTGGCGGTCGCCACGGTCACGTGCCACTCGGCGTCAGAAACCTTCTCGACCGAGGCCGTGCAGCCCTTCTCCTGCGCCATCTTGGAGATGTTCTTGACGGCGGTCTCGTTATCGACCGAGGTCACGACAACGCCCTCGCCATCGAGCTGCTTGAGCGCCTTAAGCGTCTTGACGACGGGCAGCGGGCAGGCATCGCCCATGGCATTGACTTCAATCTTGGTAGACATAGCATTTCCTTTCGAAAGAACCGTTCTAGAGAACGGTAAACAGTTACATAAACGTGCGGGCTAGCGGACAACGTGGACGGCAGAACCGCCCGGCACCGGCTCGCACACGAGGCCGACGACGGAGGCGATACGTCCTTCGGCATGCAGACGGCGCGCAAGCTCATCCACATCGGCAGCAGGTGCCGCGATAAGCAGGCCGCCCGAGGTCTGCGGATCGTACAGCGCATCCAGCATCCCCGGCTCCAGACCATCGTCGACCGCCACGCGCGAGCCAAAGAAGTCCTGGTTGCGGTAGGCGCCGGCAGGGATAATGCCCAGACGTGCCATGTCGAGCACCTGGTCAAAGAGCGGCACCGCCCCCGACACAAGCTCAATCTGCACGCCCGAGCTCTCGGCCATCTCGCACGCATGTCCGATCAGGCCAAAGCCCGTGATGTCGGTGCAGCCATGAAGCTCGAGGTCCTCGGCCAGACGAATCGGAGCCTCGTTGAGGGTCCGCATCGAGTCAAACATGGCTGCGGCCTCGTCCTGTTCGATGAGCTCGCCCTTAATGGCCGTAGTGATGATGCCCGAGCCGATCGCCTTGGTCAGCAGCAGAACATCGCCTACGCGTGCGCCGCTGTTGGCGAGCATACGGTCAAGCGCGACAAAGCCACTCACGGACAGGCCGTACTTGGGCTCGTCGTCGTTGATGGTGTGGCCGCCCGCGATGGCACAGCAGGCCTCGACGCACTTGTCGGCGCCGCCCGCCAGAATCTGGCCGGCAACCTCAACGCCCAGGCAACTGGGTATGCAAAGCAGGTTCATGGCATGGCTCGGCCGCCCACCCATGGCGTATATGTCCGACAGCGAGTTTGCCGCGGCGATCTGGCCAAACAGGAACGGGTCGTCGACCATCGGTGGGAAGAAGTCGATGGACTGCACGAGGCCCAAGTTATCGCCAACGCGGAAGACGCTCGCATCGTCGGAGGTATCGAACCCCACGAGCAGGTTGTCGTTATGTACATTGGGTAAGTCGCCCAGGACCTGGGCGAGGGCTCCAGGAGCCAACTTAGCGGCTCAACCGCTCGCGGCAGTCATCTGCGTGAGCTTCATGAGATCGTCAGCCATCGATTCCTCCTCTCATCGGTCAATCAGTTCCTCCCAGTATACGCATGGCGGCGCCGAGAGCGGACAATTTATCGCACCGGCCCCCTACGCGAGCGCCTGGGCGCGAATGGCCGCACCGATGGCACCGGCAAAGCGGGCCTGGGGCGAGGTGGTGACCGGCGAGCCCACCAATGCGCCAAGACGCTCGACGACATAGGCGTTTTCGCACAGACCACCGGTCAGATAGTACGGGGCGCCCGCGGCTTGCGAGGCCATGGTCGCCACACGCGACACGACGCTCTCGATCACACCGCGGGCAATGTTCTCGCGCGGCTCGCCGCGGCCGATCAGACTAATGACCTCGCTCTCGGCAAACACCGTGCACATGCTGCTGATCTTGGTGGGCTCGCCGGAACGCGCCAGGTCGGCCATCTGCTGCTGGGTAATGCCCAGGCGGTCGGCCATGATCTCCAAAAAGCGCCCCGTACCGGCGGCGCACTTGTCGTTCATGGCGAACTTTGCCACGCGGCCGCCCTTGATCGTAATGACCTTGGTATCCTGGCCGCCCACGTCAATCACCGTGCCATGGTCGCCAAACAGACGCACGGCACCGGTACCGTGGCAGGTAATCTCGGTCACAACCTTGTGTGCATAGGGCACGGCGACACGACCATATCCGGTCGCGACCACGCGCACATCATCGGCAGCCACGTCATAGCCAGCCGCGGCAAGCTCGCCACGCAGACGCTCGGAAGCATCGACCGAGGAGAACCCGGTTGGCTGCACGCACGTCCACGCCACCAAACCCTCCCCATCGACCACAGCGGCCTTAGCCGCCGTAGACCCAATATCGATCCCGATCCCTATCATGGCTCTCTCCCAATCTAAACATCAAAGGTAGCGGCGCGTTCAGGCGCCTTAGCTCTAGGTTTCTCAGGTGCCGGAGATTGCCCCGAAAGAGGAGCGCAGCGTACTTTGGGTACGCAAGCGACGGTTTGAGGGGCAAGATCCGGTGCCTGAGGAAACTAGAGGGTTTCGATGAAGGCGGCGATGCGCGTCTCAATCTGGCCCATGTCGCCATTGCTGTAATCGGTCTCAATCTTCATATACGGAATGCCTGCGCCCTCAACGGCCTCCTGCATGCGTGCACTCTCCACGTTAAAGGTGTGACAAGCCTGCAGCACGTTCTCCACTACGCCATCGACGTGGTACTTCTCGCACATGGCCAGCGTGTTCTGCATACGACCGTCGTTGGGCGTCATGACCGAGCAGTTGATGTCCAGGTAGCGGTCGGCGATGGCGCGCAGAATGTCGGGTGCATCCGGGTCGATCATCATGGCCGCCGTGCGCTCACCCGAGCAGTCGTCCATGCACACGACCACGCCGCCGTTGGACTCGATGGTGCGACCGATCTTGTTGATCACGCCGCCCACCGGGCAGCCGGTGATCAGAATGCGCTTGGCATCCGCCGCAACCGGACGCTCGCCCGCGTTGTAGGCCTCGCGCAGCTTGGCAACCTTTTGCTCTAGCTGCTGCGTATAGGCCTCGATATCAAAGCTGAACGTACCGGCAAACATGGTGCTCATCAGGTCGACGCCGCTCATGGCCGCCGGCTGATTGGCCTGCAGCGCAAACATGTCGAGCTGGGCCGCACGCAAGCGGTTGCGACGACGGACGGCAGCGCGCAGGTCATCGTCGGTAATCGTGATGCCGTAGAAGCCCTCGAGCTCCTCCTTGAGCAGGCGGCACTCCTCGTACCAGCCTTCACGCTCGTAGGCGCGGTCGCGACCCTGAGGAAGATGCAGAATGTGCGTGCGCTTGAGCTCCCCCAGCAGCTCGTACATCTTCTTCTTGCCGTCGCAGGTGGTCTCGCCGATGATCATGTCGCTAAAGTACGTAAACGGGCACTTTTGCGAGTAGGCAAAGCCGTACGTCGACTTGATGAGCGGACATAGATTTGCCGGCAGCACCTTCTCGGCCTCGGGAATCACCTCGTCGGACGTACCGCACAGAGCCACGCTTGCAGCCCCCGCGGCATCGATAATCTCGAGCGGCGTATAGCTGCACAAAAAGCCGACCAGGCGATTACCCGCCTGCTTATAATCCTTGACGCGAATAAACGCCGCCTTGCGCTGCTCGTTGAACTCCTCAAACGTGGACGGCAACGGCTGCTCAATTTTTTCCGACATATAACTCCTAAACTTTTTACCAACCAAGGAAACGGCTTTCCCAGGTGCCCGAGGTTGCCGTGAAAGAGGAGCGCCGCATACTTTGGTAGCAAGCGACGGTTTGAACGGCAAGATCGGGTGCCTGGGGAAACCGCCGAGACGGATAGCCCTAAATGGTTTCCAAGAAAGCCTCAATCCTGGTTTGCAGTTGGCCTGCATCCTCGCCGGCGTAGTCGGTCGTGATGTGCATAAACGGAATGCCGGCCTCCTCGGCGGCCTTCTCCACGGCAAACGACTCCATCTCGTAGAGCGTGCAGAACTGCAGGGCCACGTCGACGATACCGTCGGCATGCAGGTCCTTGGCCATCTGGACAATGTCCTTCATACGCTGGTCGTTGGGCGTAAAGACAGCACAGTTGATCTTAAAGTAGCGCTCGGCGATGGCGTCGAGCATCTCGTCGACCGTCTCACCGGACTCGTCGACCAAGTCCTTGTAATAGCGCGAACCCGTGCAGGACTCCTCGCCCACCACGACGCCGCCGGCCTTCTCGATGAGGTTGAACAGCTTCCAGTTGGGCACGGCCATGGGCGTACCGGTGTACAGGATGCGCTTGGTCCCCTTGGGCGCCACGCCCTCGCCGGCCTCGACACGCTGCTCGCACTCATCCGCCATATCGTTAATGGCTCCGGTCAGACGCGGCGTGTCGTCCATAAAGGCGGCCTGGACGGTTAGCAGGCTGTCGAGACCGCTGATGGGCGCCGGGTCGGCAGCGCGTGTGGCGGCGAGGCGCTGCAGGGCGCGACGCTTCTCATTGACGGCGTGGATGGCGGCCTTCAGACGCTCGGGCGTAATCTTGACGCCGCACTCTTCCTCAATCTTGGCGGCGAGCTTCTTGACCTCGGCCTTCCAGGTCACGAGCGTCGACTCGTTGTGTACGTTGGGAATATCCATGACGTACATGTTCTTTTGCGTGGCAAAAAACTCGTAGGCCTTCTTCTTGCCATCGCAGGTGTTCTCGCCCACCACCAGGTCGCTCGACTCAATATAGGGGCAGACCTCGCCCAGCTTAAAGCCGGCAAAGCTCTTGATAAGCGGACAGGTGTTGCGGGGCAGGTGCTCCTCGACCTTATCGGTTGCCCAATCGGCACCAGAGCACAGACCCACGGGGATACCGTCGCAGGCAAGTACGATCTCCTCGGGCACGTAGACGCAGAACGAACCGACGATCTTGGTGGCCTCGCCGGCCTCCTTCTTGTCGAGCATCTCCTTAATGCGGCCGCTGTGGATGTTGGTGGCGACAAAGTCCAGGTAGGACGTGGACTTGGGACGGTTGTTCTGCGTCAGGAACATGTCGCCGTACATCTGGCCCACGGCGCCCAGCAGCATGTCGTGGTCGGCAAGATTCATGCCGAGGCTCTCCCACATCGGATGGAAATCGAATTCTTCAGCCATAACGGTTCCCCTCTCGAACCAAAAACGGATAACAGCGGTATCGATGCACGACGGACGGCGATTGCCCGGCCGTGCTCAAACCCGGAATTTTGGGGAACCTGCTTTGCAGCTGATTATTTAGTTGTGCGTCGTCTCTCCCGGAGCCGTGAACATACCTGCTCATATGCGGCTCCGAGCCATATATAGGGCACGCGCGGCAACGCGGCGAATATATGTCGTCTGCGGCATGTGCGCACCCTCCTTAACCAGTTGAGGTCAACTATATCAACGGTCATCGACCATGCGAACACCGTTGACATTCGTACGACAGCATCGTGTGCCGTCGTTTAATAAATAATTATCTTGATTGATAAGAGTTTGTCATCCCTTATTCGGCGAACGGCAAGGCAAAGCCGCCGAGGCTTATATCCCCGACGGCATTACCCGGCGCTATCGACAGACCAAATGGATCCTACTGGCATCAAAATGCATGCGCAGCGTCTCGCCCGCTTGCGGCAGCCCGTCGACAGGCACGCCCACCTTGTTGACCTTCCACTGCAGGCGCGTGGGCGCATCGACGCGCGGTACGTCCAGCAGCACCAGCCGCTCAAAGCGCGAATCGCTCACGCGGGCCACATGCAGGTCGTAGCTGTTGCGACCCCGCTCGGCACGGTTGTCAACATGGAAGTAACTTGCGCGAATGCCCAGGTACACCACATTATCGGGAACCTCGCGACCCACGTTAAAGGTCATGCCCCAGTCGAGCGCCTCAACTTCCTCGGGCCCGATCTTTCGTGCGCGGCTTGTGTTCTTGCAGCCCGTCAGGCGCAGCGCCGCCAGCGTCTGCGGACGGCGAACCACGTCCTCGACAGAACCGATCTCCTCGACGCGCCCGTTATGCATCACGCAGATGCACTGGCAGAGGCGGCACGCTTCGTCGATGTCGTGGCTCACGTAGAGCACGGTGCGGTTGCACACATCGAACAGGTCGAGCATGTTCTGCTCGAGGGCGCTCTTAAGATAGGAATCGAGCGCGCTCATGGGCTCGTCGAACATAAAGATGCCCGGATGCGCCGCCACCATGCGGGCGAGCGCCACGCGTTGCTGCTGTCCGCCCGAAAGGCGCGCGGGATAGCGGTCGGCAAAATCGGCCAGGCCGAAAATGCCCAGATAGCGCTCCGCCAACCTTTTGCGCGCCGCGGCGTCGCCCGCGTCCTTTACACCAGCACATACGTTATCGGCCACCGTCATGTTGGGAAACAGCTGATAGTTTTGGAACAGCAGGGCGCATTTGCGCTCCTGGGGCGACAGGTTGATGCCCGCCGCCGAGTCAAAAAAGGTCACGCCGTTGACGACGATCTTGCCCTCGTCGGGCGTCTCCACGCCGGCAATGCAGCGCAACGTACAGCTCTTGCCGCAACCCGAGGCGCCCAGCAGCGCCACGCGCTCCTCGCCGGCCTCAAGCTGCATGTCGAGCGTAAACCCGGGATAGCGCTTTTTGATATCCAGAACGAGCGACATGGCCTATCGACCTCCCTGCAAAGCGGCATCATCGCGCATGAGCTCGGCCAGCGCCTCGCGATCGATACGCAAGGCATCGCCGCCCGCCGGGTCGAGCGAATCGCCCCGTCCGGCGAGATCTTTGGCCTGCTTGCGCTCCGCACGGGAAAGGCCGCGCTCGCGATACTTTTGCGAATGCGCGGTGTACATGTTGATAAACAGAATGACCAGGAAACTGAACATGATTACGACCACGACCCAAAAGAGGGCCACCGACGTGTTGCCGCCCATCCATTCAAAGTAAATGGCGATGGGAATGGTCTGCGTAATACCGGCGTAGTTGCCCGCAAAGAACAGGGTGCAGCCAAACTCGCCCATTGCGCGGGCAAAGGCGAGGACCGTACCGGCGGCGATGGAGGGCCAGCCAAGCGGCATCATGAGCTTGGCAAAGATGCGACGTTCGGACCATCCCAAGGTTCGCGCGGCGTCGAGCATCTGCGTGTCGAGGCTCTCGAAGGCACCGAGTGCCGTACGGTAGACCAGGGGAAACGACACCACCACGGCAGATATCACCGCCGCCGGCCACGTAAAGACGATCGAGATGCCGTGCGCGATAAGCCACTGGCCCACCCCGGTCGAGCGGCCAAACAGCATGAGGAGCAGAAAGCCGCAGACCGTGGGCGGCAGCACCATAGGAATCGTAAAAACCGAATCGAGCAGGCCCTTGATGCGACTCGAGGTACCCATAGTCTTCCACGCGGCGAACAGCCCCAGCGCAAAGGAGATCAGCAGGGCAAGGCCGCTCGTTTTTATGGACACCCAAAACGGGCGATAGTCGATGTCGCCCAAAAAGGAGGCCAGAGAGGTCAAGGGCCCCCGCTCATCCCGCAACACGACAGACGACGCTTCTACCATTTGAGCGCTATCAAGCCAACGCGCGCCGCCCTTGGCATCACCCGAGGCTGATGCAATCACCACATAGCGGTCCCCATCCGCACCGCGCTCGTCAAAGCCATAGGTATACCCGCCGGATTCAAACGTTGTTTCCGCCGTAACATACCAAGGAAGATCCACGTCCTCTAGCTGCGCACCTCCCATGCAGTTTGCGCTGTCGAGCTCACAGACGAGGGCCTTGAGACCCGATACGCACTCGTTGTCCTGCGGATCCAATCCATACTTCTCGACCGCCTTGGGCGACATCCACACCACAACACGATCGGCAGCAGGCACCACTACAAGGTCCACGTCCTCGTCAACGGGAAACCGGTAGCCCTCAGGCTGGCCCTCCATGGCACGAGCGGTCCCCTTGGCCAGCCGCTCAAAACCCTCGATCCCATAGGAAAGCCCATGAGCGGTCGCAGCAACCTGGGCCCCGTCCTCAGCGTCCCCAGCAAACGCAAATCCCGGCACCCAGCAAAGCGCGAAGGTCAAAGCACAGGCGACAAGCATGCGGAATCTATTAAGCACAAAAAGCTCCAAGCGAATACAAGGACGGAGTGAAACACAAAACGATGGAATTATCGCGCCAAGCCGCGCTACTCGGAAAGCTCAAAGCCGTACTTAGCCCAAATCTTCTGAGCCTTCTTGTTGGTCAGACAGAAGTCGATGAACGCCTTGGCCTCGTCGGCGTGCTCGGAGCTCTCGGCAACGGCGCCCGGATACACGATGGGCTTGTGCGAATCCTTGGGGCACACGAAGGCCTCCTCGATGCCGTCGTAGCGGAAGATATCGGAGCTGTAGACAAAGCCAGCCACGCAGTCGCCCGTGGACACATAGGCGGCGGCGGTACCAACTTTGTCGGCCAGGGCCACCTTGTCGGCGATCTCGGGCGCATACTCGCCGTCGTCGCCCTCGGTGCCGGTATAAAGGCCCACAGAAGCCAGCGCCTGGTTGGCGTACTTGCCGGCCGGAACGGTCTTGGCATCGCCGATGGCGATCTTGCCGTCCAGGTTCGCGACGTCGGCGATGGCCTCGACCTTGGTGTCGGAGCCCTCGGCACGAATGACCACGAGGTCGTTGACGAACATGTCCTCACGCGTGTCGGCGTCGACGAGCTCGGCGGCCTCGGCGTCGTCCATGGTGCCCTTGGAGGCCGTGATGAGCACGTCGACGGCGGCACCGGCGCGCATCTGCTCGACAAGGTCGCCAGACGCCTTAAACTGCGTGTCGGCAAACGTGGTGCCGGCCTGCTCTGTGTAGAGCACCTGAACCTCGGGCAGGGCCTTCTCGAGCGAGTTGGCAGCAAAGACTTGCAGCTCGACAGCCTTCTTGGAAGATGCCTTAGCAGAACCGGCATCGGAGCCAGTCGGCCCAGACGTCTTGCTGCCGGAACAGCCGGCAAGGCCAAGGCCGGCAGCGGCGACAGCGGAAAGTGAAACGAACCCGCGGCGAGAAACCATATCGAACATGTTCAACCCTTTCGAACGCTACGCCCGGGCACCCCGCCGCAAGCTTTATTCTGTTACTAGATTATACTTTTGCGCGAATAGTGTTTGTGATAAATATTTCTCGTCTAATAATTTTCCTTTACCGATAACCACGAGACAGCCCGCACTGTCGCTGCATAAAAAAGGCGGAGCAGCCCGTAAGGTCACTCCGCCGCAGGTAATGCGCTTATTTGGCGTGCCCGCCGCCCGCCGTCATTTGAGCTGCGTGCTCCAGCTGGTCGCTCACAGCCTCCCAGCTTTCACGGGCCGCTTTCGTTGATCCCGGAAAGTTGATGACAAGCGTATGCCCACGCTGCATGCACACGGCGCGCGAAAGCATAGCGCGGCGCGTCTTGGTCATGGAGTACGCACGGATTGCCTCTGCAATACCCGGTACATCGCGGTCGCAGACGGCACGCGTCGCCTCGGGCGTCACGTCGCGCATCGAAAGGCCCGTGCCGCCGCAGGTGAGCACGACATTGGCGTGGCACTCATCGGCCGCTTCCACAATGGCATCACCGATCTCGCTGACATCGTCGCGCACGACCACATGCGAGGCGACCGTCCAGCCCTGCGCCGCGATGAGTTCCTCGAGCGCAGCACCCGCCTCGTCCTGGGCAAGATCGCGCGTATCCGAGCACGTCACAATCGATATCTTCAGCTCCATAGCATTCCTCCTATAGCACCGCGCCCTCAGGCAAGTCGACACGCACGACATCAACGACGTCGCCCGCCTTGAGGTCACACGGGCCTTCGTCAATACGCAGCAGGCAGTTGGCCCGCTGCATCGTTCCGAGCAGCGCCGAATTCTGCGTCTTGGCCTCGGTCACCAACAACTCACCGGTCTCGGGGTCACGCAAAACCGTAGCGCGATCGAAGAAGCGACGATCCTGTCGCTTTTTCACGCCGTGCGTGAGCGTCGCCCGCTGCACGGGACGCACGCCCTCGGCAAAGCCGCGCATCTTGCGAATCGCCGGACGGGCAAGCATCTCAAAGCCTACATACGCCGCGGCCGGATTGCCCGAAAGTCCCAGGTAGGGCTTACCTGCGAGCAAGCCAAACGTAATGGCCTTGCCCGGACGCATCGAGATGCGGTCAAACAGCACCTCGCCCTCGCGCCGGACGAGCGCCGTCACGAAATCGTAATCGCCCGCCGAGGCGCCACCACTCGTAATGACAAAATCGCACTCCTGCACGGCACGATGCACCAACTCGGCAATCGCCCGCTCATCATCGGGCGCAATGCCGTAGAACACGGGCTCGGCGCCGGCATCGAGTGCCTCGGCCATCAGCGCCGAGGAGTTGGAATCGCGAATCTGACCGCGCGCCGGTACCTTACTCGGTGCGACCAGTTCCGTCCCCAGCGAGATAATGCCCACACGCGGCGCGGCGTGCACCTTCACGCTTGCATACCCGGCGCTTGCCAGCAGACCCGCGCCCGCCGGGGCCACAACCTCTCCAGCACGCATCACGACGTCACCGGCATGGGCCTCCTCGGCGGCAGAGCGAACGTTCTCCCCTACCTTGGCAGGCGCCGAAAAGCGAACGTGCGAGCCCTCGTTTCCGTCACCGTCGACCACATCGACGATCTCGTACTTCACCACGGCATCGGCACCTTCGGGTACCGGCGCGCCCGTCATGATGCGGACCGTCTCGCCCGCGCCGATTGTGCCCTCAAACACATGGCCCGCGGCCTCGTGTCCGATAACGTCGAGCGTCACCGGCGCCTCGCCAGATGCCTGCGCCAAGTCCGCCGAGCTCACGGCATATCCGTCCATAGCGCTGTTGGCAAACGGCGAGATGTCGATATCGGCCACCGCGTCCTCGGCCAAGGGAAGACCGGTGGCCTGCCACACGGGAATCTCGATGAGATCCATCGGAGCAACGTGCGACAGGACAATCGACTGCGCATCCTCCAGCGGAATGAGTTTCTCAGCCATATGCACCTCTTAATGCCACGGCGCACAACAGGGGCGCCAATTCTTTATGCTTGTCTCAGTATAATCCCCGATGCCCGACCGCGACTCGACCTGCACCCGCAAATACACCTGTCGGTTGCAGGCAGCGAAACAGAATGGTAACCAACCCACCGGCTTGTCGCGTTTACCGCGTTTTATAATGCTTGCGTTGCAACCTAAAAGAGGAACGTATGGCTCATAACGACAAACCCGAAAGCGCAAACGAGGCGCAGGATCATTCCCAGCCGCTCGACGACGGCGGCTTTTTCTCCCTGAACGACGTCATCATGGCAGGCAGGCAACAGCTCACCCGCTCCGAGCATCTCTTGGCTGCCGACACGCGCCGCAACGCCCGCAACCTACTCGCGAGCGCCAAGCTGCTCGTACTCGTCGTCATCGTCTCGCTCGCCATGGGCGTTGCCGCTTGGGCGTTTTTGGCCTCGTTGAATATCGCGACCGACTATCGCGAGCACCATGCGTGGGTCTACGCCTTGCTTCCCGTTGTGGGCGTTGCCACCGCGTGGGTCTACAAAAACCACGGTCTTGCCGCCAAACGCGGCAACAATCTGGTCATTGACTCCGCCCTGGGTACACGCCTCATCCATATGCGCATGGCCGTCCTCACCTTCGTCTGCTCCACGCTCACGCACCTAACGGGCGGATCGGCCGGTCGCGAGGGAGCCGCGGTGCAGATCGGCGGCACCATCGCCAGCAACATCTCGAGCCTCGCCCACCTCGAAAAGCATGACCACCACGACCTCATGCTCGCCGGCATCTCGTCGGCCTTTGGTGCCGTATTCGGCTCGCCCCTTGCCGGGGCTTTCTTTGGCATGGAGATGTGCTTTATCGGCAAGATCGACTACACCGCGGGCATCTACTGCCTGGTAGCCTCGTTTACCGGCTACTTTACATCACTCGCCCTGGGTACCGAGTACGAGGCGAATGTCATCGCCAGCGTTCCCACCATGACGCCCAAAACGGTTGTCATCGTTGTTATCAGCGCCATCATCTTCGGTCTGACGGCACGCCTCTTTGCCTGGTCGGTTCGAACCGTCAAGAGCCTGTACGGTCGCTTTATCACCAATTACCTCGTTCGCGCACTCATAGGCGCACTCGTGGTTTTGGCCGCCTATGCCCTCCTCGACGCCTGGGACTACGCCGGCCTTTCCACGTGGCTTTCCGGCGCCGGATTTGCCGGCAACACCACCCTGACGGACGCAGCCATCAAGTTGGTCGTCACAGCGCTTACCCTGGGCGCAGGCTTCCAAGGCGGCGAGGTCACGCCCCTGTTTGGCATCGGCGCGGCACTCGGTGGCTGGATCGGTTGCCTTACCGGGCTCGACCCCAGTTTTCTGGCGGCTCTCGGCATGCTCGGCGTGTTCTGCGCCGGCCTCAACGTGCCCATCACCACCTGCATGATGGCCATCGACCTGTTCCACGGCACGGCCGCCGGGTTCTTTGTCATCGTGGCCTTTATCAGCTATCTCGCCGGCGGACACCGCGGCGTGTACCCTGCCCAGCGCATCATCTCTCCCAAGCGCCGCTCGCTTATTGTGGATGAGGGCGGTACGGTAGCGGATGCTATCGAGCGCCACAACGACCTGATAGAGTAGATGTAATAATCGCCGTGCAGCCACAATCAGGGGCAATTCGACCTGAGCGCGACCGCACTGCCATGTCACACGCCGGGAGTCGCCCCATGCACGCAACTGATTTTGGTCGCACGCTCATCATCGCCAACCCAGCCGCCCAGTCGGGTGCGGCGCGCGAAGTTGCCGAGCGCCTGCAACGCTTTTTGGACATGACTGCACGCGCATCCCAGTTTGACCTGGTATTGACCGAGCGTATGGGGCACGCCAAGGAGCTGGCCGCACAGGCTCAGGGCTATCGCACCGTTATCGCCCTTGGCGGCGACGGCGTGATCCACGAGGTCGTCAACGGACTTATGGCACAAAAGGAGGACCCCCGCCCCGCTCTTGCCATCCTACCCGTGGGTTCCGGCAACGATTTTGCCCAAACGCTCGGTATAGAAGATTTCTCCGGCAAGGATTTTGGCGCGCTGCTCACCTGCGAGCTGCAGCGTCAGGACATCGGTCGCATTCGCTCATGGAACCCCGCAAGCGGTAGCGGCGAGGCTTCCGTTGAGTACTACGACCAGACGCTCTCCGTCGGTATTGACGCCGCCATCGGCCTGGGCACCACCGAGCTGCGCAAAAAGACGGGCCTCACCGGCGCTCCGCTCTACACCCTCTCGGGACTTGAACAGTTTGGCCTGCGCTATCGCAACTACCCCATGACAGTCAGCTTTGACGGCGCGCCCGCCGAGCGCGTGAGGGCGATCATCATGGCGATTCAGCTGGGCCCCACGTATGGCTCGGGCTATCGCATCTGTCCCGACGCCGACCCGTGCGACGGCATGCTCGACGTTTGCTACGCCTGCGGCCCCGTTCCGCGCGCGGTCGCGCTTCCCATGTTCCTTTCGGCCAAGGACGGCCACCATACCAAGTTGCCGCCGGTTTGCATGCGCCGCTGCCGCCATGCCGTGCTTACCTTTGAGGAGCCCGACTACCCCATCCAGGCCGACGGCGAACCTGTTATCGCCTCGCGCATCGAAGTCGACATCCTACCCGGCGCCCTCCAAGTCTGGCGTCCAACCCGCTAACCACCCCTATTTCACCGCAACTTATCGAGAAGATCACTCCTCCCCGCCCGGCTTGCGGCGGTTGGCCTTTTTAATGGCGTTGAAGTGCTTGTCATTAAGTCTGCGCTGGCGAGAGCGCTGAGGCACCTTGGTCTTTACGCGTCGACGCGGTGGACGCCCGCGACGCTCAAGCTCAGCGCGTAGCTTACGCAAACAGCAGCTACGATTTTGGAACTGGCTGCGACTCTCGCGCGCCGTCACGGTAATCCCCGTAGGGATATGTTTCATGCGCACCGCCGAGTCCGTCGTGTTCACGCCTTGCCCGCCCGGACCCATCGCGCGAAACACCTGCACCTCGCAATCGCGCGCCAGCTCCTCGACCGACATCTCGACATAGCGCGCATACTCACGCCATCCCATCTTGTTCTCATCCATATCAACACCTCCCCTCATACAAAAAATGTGACAAAGGGACAGTCCCTTTGTCACATCGCATACCAATCGCTTGTGTTGCGCGCTTAGGCGAAGGTGATCTCGCCGTTCTCACAGTCCATATCGGCGATACGGGCCAGGCTCTCAACACGGAAGCCGCGCTCGCGGAGCTTATCGCCACCGCCCTGGAAGCCCTTCTCCACTGCAATGCCAATGCCGGACACCTCGGCGCCTGCGGCCTCGCAGATCTTGATAAGACCCTCGAGCGCGCATCCGTTGGCCAGGAAGTCGTCGATAATCAGGACCTTGTCGCTCTCGGACAGGAAGCGCTTGCCAACGATGACCGGGTACTCCCTCTGCTTGGTAAAGGAGTAGATGGTCGTGGCATACTGCTCGCCGTCGAGGTTGATGGACTGCGCCTTCTTGGCAAAGACCACCGGCACGCCGCCAAAATGCTGGGCTGCAATGCAAGCCATGCCAATGCCCGAAGCCTCGATCGTAAGGATCTTGTTAATCTCGACATCCTCGAACAGACGGGCCCACTCGGCGCCCATGTGGTCAAACAGTTCAACGTCGCACTGGTGGTTGAGGAAAGCATCAACCTTAAGGACATTACCGGCCTTTACGATGCCGTCATGGCGAATACGGTCCTCAAGCTCCTGCATGGCGCAACCCCTTCTCACGGCAACGATACCGCGCGATTAATAAACGTTGCTCGATAGTCTACCACGGACCGACCCCCGCCCGCCCCACAAGCCGCATCGCACCACAAAGCCGCATCGCCGCACAAGCCGCAAGCAGATAAACCGAGCTTACCAGCTGAATGCGATCGAGGCCCACGCCCAGCTCCTTTTGCATCACGGGCAGCGCCACGGTCACGACGGTCGAATCCAGACACACCATAAACGTCATGATGAGCACCGTAAACAGAATCGCCCATTTGTTCTTGACATGGGTGTCTCCCTCAAGAGCGATGTGTTCGCGGCGCAGTTGCTCTGCGGTTTTCTCCATATCCATCCTTTCGAGTGGCGCAACACAAAAACGGGGCCCCAATCGCCTGCAAACAGTCGCGATTGGGGCCCCGCCTACGGTATCGGAGCTAAAGGTCGCCGAAGCTTTCTGCCGGCATCGGCGCCTTGCACGAACGCTAGCCTAGCACTGCTCGAGCGCCTGCTCAAGGTCGGCAATCAGATCGGCCGTGTCCTCGAGGCCGCACGACAGGCGCACCATGTCGGCGGAGATGCCACAGGCGATAAGCTCCTCATCGTTCATCTGGCGGTGCGTGGCGTTAGCGGGATGCAGGCAGCAAGTGCGGGCGTCGGCCACATGCGTGGCGATCTGAGCGAGCTTGAGGCTCTTCATAAAGGTCTCGGCCGCCGCGCGACCACCGTTAAAGCCAAAGCTCACAACGCCGCAGGTACCGTTGGGCATGTACTTTTGAGCTAGGTCATAGTACTTGTCGCCCTCCAGACCCGGATAGCTCACGAAGCGCACCTTGGGATGGCTCTGCAGGAACTTGGCAACAGCCAGGCCGTTCTCGCAATGACGCGGCATGCGCACATGCAGGCTCTCGAGCGAGCTGTTCAGGAAAAACGCCGCCTGCGGGTTCTGCATGGGGCCGAGGTCGCGCATGAGCTGAGCGGTTGCCTTGGTAATGAAGGCGCCCTCGCGACCGAACTTCTCGGCATAGGTCACGCCGTGGTAGCTCTCATCGGGCGTGGTGAGACCCGGGAACTTGTCCGCATGGGCCATCCAGTCAAACTGGCCGTGGTCGACGATCACGCCGCCCAGGCAGGCCCCATGTCCATCCATGTACTTGGTGGTGGAGTGCGTAACGATATCGGCGCCCCACTCAAAGGGACGGCACATCACGGGCGTCGGGAAGGTGTTGTCGACCATCAGCGGCACGCCGTGGTCATGCGCGGCCTTGGCAAAGCGCTCAATATCGAGCACGGCAAGGGCGGGGTTGGCGATCGTCTCGCCAAAGACGAGCTTGGTATTGGGCTCAAAGGCTGCCTCGAGCTCCTCATCGGTGCAATCGGGCGCAACGAACGTGCAGGTAACGCCCATACGACCCATGGTATGGGCAAGCAGGTTGTAGGTACCGCCGTAGATGGCCGAGCTTGCGACCACATGATCGCCGGCGCCGGCCACGTTAAAGATCGCGAGGAAGTTCGCAGCCATGCCCGAGCTCGTGAGCATCGCAGCGGTGCCGCCCTCCATCTCGCAGATCTTGGCGGCAACCAGATCGCACGTAGGGTTCTGCAGACGGCTGTAGAAATAGCCAGACTCCTCCAGGTCAAACAGCTTGCCCATATGCTCGGACGTGTCATACTTCCACGTGGTGGACTGGTAGATGGGCACCTGGCGCGGCTCCGCGTCTCCCGGGTGATAGCCGCCCTGAACACATGTCGTACCGATGGTCTGCTCGCTCATATCTAGCTCCCTTGCCTGGGTTACATTTTTATCCGGTTCACGATACCGCTACCCCGCACCCCTCTCAACCCATCCCCAAGGTAGGTTATGAGACAAATCTACCGGGGGCATTTATCGCAGATCTTGGCATTTATTCGATAGATAAAAATGAGGCATACATGAGGCTTTCGATGAACAAATGCATCGGCAAGGGTACCATAGGCGAGTACACCGTTACCGAGGAGACAACGATGAAGCAAATCGATACTGCCCAGCTCGACATCACCGCCTGTCAGGCTCAGGCTGCCGAATACCACGCCCGTGGCTTTAACTGCGCACAGGCCGTCGCCTGCACGCTCGCACCCGCCGTCGGGCTCGACCCCCAGACCGCCTTTATCCTCACCGAGGGCTTTGGCGCCGGCATGGGCGGCATGACCGAGACCTGCGGCGCTATCTCGGGCGCCGTGGCCATCATGGGCTTTGTAATGAGCGACGGCATGGAAAACCCCAAGACCAAGGGCCAGACTTACAAGCTGTCGCGCGAAATCGCCAAGCGTTTTAAAACGAAAAACACGACGACCGTCTGCGGCACGCTCAAGGGCATCGGATCGGACAATGGTCCGCTCCGCAGCTGCCCCGGCTGCATCGACGACGCCATCGAGATCGCCTGCGATGTGCTAAAGCAGCTCGCCGAGTAAACGGCGGCAACAGAAAACGACGGCCGGCGTGCTTAGGATTCATCCAAAAGCACGCCGGCCGTCGCCGTTAGAACTCGGCAAATTTGGGAGCGCCGACCTCAATCTCCTCGCGCCCCGCCATAAGCTCGCGCATCTTAGCGCAAAACGGCTCCTGCTCCCCCGCCTTAAACACCAAATGAATCGTCACGGCATCCGCGTAATCGGTATCCGAAACCTTGGCACCCGAATCCTGCGCCAAACGAAGCACCTGCTCATACTGCGGATAGGCCACGTGCACGTCAACAGGCACGACGCTCGTCATCTCAACGACCTGCCCTGCCTCCTGAGCAGCTGCCACCGCCGCCTGCGTCGCCGCGGTATAGGCGCGCACCAAGCCACCGGGCCCCAACAGCGTGCCGCCAAAATAGCGCGTCACCACGCAGCAAACATTTTTGAGCCCAGCGCCGCGCAACACCTCGAGCGTCGGCATGCCGCTCGTGCGGCTCGGCTCACCGTCATCACTCTGACGCTCGCGTCCATCGACCAAAATCCACGCGGGAACATTGTGTCGAGCGTCGTAATGACGCTTGCGAACCATCTCGATGAAGGCATTCGCCTCATCCTCGGATTCAATATGGACCAGCTGGGCAATAAACCGGCTCTTGCGATCCACAAACTCGCCAGAAGCCTCAATATTCGATTGCAGAGTAAGATAGCTGTCCAACAAAGCCCCTCAACAGAAAAAGCACGGCAACAAACAGCCTCAATAATACGGCAAAGACAGCACCGTTGCCCTCGCCAACAAGAGCGGAAACGCCAATGAGGCCGTCACCAACAGCGAGAACCCGCCAGCGCGAGCAAGGTGCCTTGAAAGACGAGATTGCAACAGAAATGAAGCTGCCGATGACCAGGCAAAAACAGCGAGATGCCAAGAACGGAACCGCCGATGATTCCGTCAACGAAAGCGAGAACCCGTCAGCGCGAGCAAGGTGCCTTGAAAGACGAGGGCATTGACCTTATGGTCATGCCCGAAGGCTTGAAAGGCAGATTGTCGCGCTGACGGGTTCGCAGCGTCAACAAAGTGCCGAGTGGGCCTATAAGCCGGGTTCTGTCGTGAACGGTCATTTATCTTGTCTGCACGTTACCGTGCAGCTCCACGCACGCTACCCGAACGCGGACCGGGCCGGCCCATTGCGTTCCTATTCGCGCTTGCTCCGGATGGGGCTTGCCAAGCCGCCGTGTTGCCACGACGCTGGTGGTCTCTTACACCACCGTTTCAGCTTTTCCCTTTACGCCTTGCAGCGCAGGTGGGAGTCTTCTTTTCTGCGGCGCTTTCCGTCGGATCACTCCGCCCGGCCGTTAGCCGGCATCCCGCCCTCTGGAGCCCGGACTTTCCTCACGCGTGCCGCAAGCAGCACATCGCGCGACCGTCTGGCCCACTCAGCAGTGCAAGAGTGTAACACACCGTTGCCGCAGGCAAAGGCACAACACAAGCGTTCGACACGATATACCAAGAACCATGCCATGCGGTACAATAGGGTCGTCGATGGGCAACGTCGCCAGTCGAGACGCGACCGCGCTCCGCACCCCTCCGTCTACTCGGTGCGTTCCCGCCTCCTCCCCGAGGCGGGATGTCGGCATTTTCATGCACCGACAACCCAATAGCCCCCGTGAACAGCCCGGACAGCATTGCGCACGAGTAGCATTGCGCACCTCACCGGCAAACGCAAAAAGGGACCCGTCCATTGCGGACGGATCCCTTAAAGCAAGTGATCGTCAAACCGATTTACTCGGCGTCGGTCTCCTCGTCCTTCTTCTCGGAAGGCAGCGGGGTAACCTCGATCTCGACGCCCAGAGTCTCAGCAGCGGACTTCATAGACAGGGAGATACGACGACGGTCGAGGTCGATCTCCATGACCTTGACCTGAACCTTGTCGCCCACGTGGGTGACCTGAGAAGGCTGGTCGACGTGCTTGTTGGCCATCTCGGAGATGTGCACCAGGCCCTCGATGCCCTCGCCCAGATCGACGAAAGCGCCAAACGGGACAAGCTTGGTCACAGTGCCCTCGACGATAGCGCCGACGGGGTACTTCTTGACCAGTGCGCGCCACGGATCCTCGGTGGTCTGCTTGAGACCCAGGGAGATGCGCTCGCGGTTGAGATCGACGTCGAGAACCTCGACCTCGACCTCCTGGCCGACCTTGACAACCTCGGAAGGATGGTTGACGTGGTTCCAGGAGAGCTCGGAGATGTGGATGAGGCCGTCGATGCCGCCGAGGTCGACGAAGGCGCCGAAGTCGACGATGGAGGAAACAGTGCCCTGGAGACGCATGCCAGACTTGAGCTTGGACAGGATCTCGGAACGCTCGGCCTTACGGGACTCCTCAAGCACGACGCGACGGGAGAGAACGACGTTGTTGCGGTTGCGGTCCATCTCGATGACGCGGGCCTCGATGCGGGTGCCCATGTAGGAGGTGAGGTCCTTGACGCGACGGAGGTCGACGAGGGAAGCGGGCAGGAAGCCACGCAGGCCGATGTCGAGGATCAGGCCGCCCTTGACAACCTCGATAACCTCGCCCTCGACGTTCTCGCCGGAGTTGAACTTCTCCTCGATGCGGTTCCAAGCACGCTCGTACTCGGCACGCTTCTTGGAAAGGACCAGACGACCGTCCTTGTCCTCCTTCTGGAGAACCAGGGCCTCGATGGAATCACCGAGTGCAACGATGTCTGCAGGGTTAGCGTCCTTGCGGATGGACAGCTCGCGGACCGGGATAACGCCCTCGGACTTGAATCCGATGTCAACGAGCACCTCGTCATGCTCGATCTTAACGACAGTACCGTTAACGAGATCGCCCTCATCAAAGTCGGTAATCGTACCGTCGATGAGGTTGTTCATCTCCTCCTCGTTGACATCGTCAAGAGAGAAAATGGACGAGTTCTGAATCTCACTCAAAGGTGGACCCCTTTCGAACTACGGGGCCCCGATTGCTAGGACCTACAGAAGGGTGCGACAAGCACACAACGTTTAGGAACACTCGGGAGCCGACAGATACTAATGTGACGCTTATGCAATCACGTTCGTATAGGTTACGTGGAAATCACTTCGATTTCAAGCGTGAACTGCGATTTTTTACTCGTATGGAGACTTTTTCGCAATCTTGTGAACGACTGTCTCCATAAGTTGACGATAAGCAGTTGAGTATACGGCTTTGGGGTAAAGTATCCGGAGCCAACGTTCTAAACGATTTTTCGAGAAAGGTGCCCGCGTGCTCAAAGCAGTCGTTTTCGATATGGACGAGACGCTTCTCAGCATCAATCTCAACGCGTTTATCCTTCGCTATTTTAAGGATGTCTCGTCAATGCTCGCGGATATCGGACGATGCAGCCGCGGTGGCACGATGGCACGCCTCGGCACCATCCTGGTCGACCTCAACGCCAATCGCCGAAGCGGCACGGACAATCGCACCAATCTTGAGTTTTACCGCACCGAGGTCGAGCGCAGGTGCGGCATCTGCCTCTCGGACCCACTCATCTACGAGGCGTTTACCTACTATGAACGCGAAGTTCTCCCGTACAAGAATGACGATGCCATCAATGCCCACGCCATGCCGGGTGCACACGCCGCACTCCAGGCTGTACGGGACGCAGGACTGCGTTGCGCACTCTTTACCAACCCCAGCTTTCCCCAGGGGGCCATCGAATGCCGCATGGGTTGGGGTGACCTGGCCGACGCCCCCTTTGAGCTCGTGACGCACATGGGAAACGCCACCCGTTGCAAGCCCGATGCCACCTATTACCTGGAGCAGCTGCAGGCCATGGGGCTCGAACCGCACGAGGTCCTTATGGTGGGCAACGACCCCAAGCGCGACTTCCCCAGCCCCGCCTGCGGTATTCAAACTGCCTATGTTGGCCAGGGAAAACCCAGTCGAGCCACCTGGCGCGGAACCATGGAAGACTTCGCCCGCGACTTTAACGCCGTAATCGATGCCTTCTACGAGCACCAAGTAGCCAACGAACGGTCCTAACAAACTTGGGTTTTGCCGATCATGATGTTGAGGATCTCGACGTCGGTGTCCTTCATACCCACGCGACCCACATAGCCCATGCTGGCGATCGTCTGCTCAACGGTATCTTGGATCAGGCCCTCGCCGGCGCGGAAGCCACGGCCCTGCATGGCCATATCGTGGCCCAGAATCGCCGCATCAACGGCTGCGGAAATCTTGGCGGCACAGCTCGCCTTGGCGCCATCGCACACGATGCCGCCCACGTTGCCGAGCGTATTCGAGACCGTCGCGCCGATCTGCTCGCGCGTGCCACCGCACAGCCAGGTAATCGCCGCGCCGGCACCGCACGCGGCGCAAATAGCACCGCAAAACGCCGAAAGTGCACCAATATAGCTTTTGATATGCACGGCAATAAGATCGGACAGCATCACGGCGCGCACCAGGCGCTCGTGGTCGCAGCGCAGGTACTCGGCATATTCCATAACGGGCAATGCACAGGTAATGCCCTGATTGCCCGAGCCGCACACAATGGCGACCGGCAGTGCGCAGCCGTTCATGCGGGCGTCGGACCCGGCGGCTGCACGGGCACGGGCACGGCAGGCGACGTCATCGGCACGAGCGCCCAGCAGCGTACGGCCCACCTCGGCGCCCCAAGCGTGCGCCAAGCCCTCTGCGCTAATGGCGCCGTTCAGCTCGATCTGACGCTCAATGGCAGCGCGAGCACCCTCAACATCGCCGTCCTCAATAAAGTCGATGATGGTCTCAATCGACATGGGCGTGTCGGCGCTATCTGCCGCGCGCTCGGCCACCACGCGCTCGGCGCAGGCGGCACACTCCCCCACCGACTTGCCGCATACCGGGATACCGTCGAGTGTATGGCACGTGACATTGGTGTGGTGGTCGGTAATCTCGACGACCGCGGTATGCCCCCCGGCTGTGGCAGTCACCTTGATGTAGAGGTTGGGCACGCCCTCGACAAGCGACACATCGCAGTAGCCGGCATCGGCGAGGAGCTCGGCCACGCGAGCACGGTCTTTATCGTCAACACTCTCGAGCACCTCGAGCGCGCTCTTGGCGTCGCCGCCCACGGCACCCAGCACGGCCGCGGCTTCAATACCATGCATACCGCCCGAGTTAGGCACGGTCACGCTCTTTACGTTCTTGATGATGTTGCCCGAGCAGACAACATCCATATGATCGGGTTCGCAGCCGAGCGTCTGGCTCGCCAGCGCCGCTGCATAGGCAACGGCAATGGGCTCGGTGCAGCCGAGCGCACAGACAAGCTCGCGGTTCAAAACATCGCAAAACGCGGTATCACGAAGGGAATCGGCAGGCATAGGTATCTCCTACTTGTATAACGGGCTGGGCTCTCAAAATAGTTCGCTATTTTATTTGATAACAATGCATCAAAAACCACAACCATGGTTCCGGCGGACGGCGCTCGAGCACAAATTGGCGGCATTATTCATGATAGGCCGGTCTTATTGCATGCTAAAGCGTTTGAGCAAAAAACGCCCGAGCGTTTACACAAAAGTCGCGCTATCATGCAGTCGAACGCGGTAAAACCTTTAGCAATCTCGCCGCACAGACCAGAGAGGAAGCATCCATGAAGATCGGTATCGGTAACGACCACGCCGCCGTCGAGCTCAAGAACATCATCTCCGAGCACCTGAAGGAGCGCGGCTGCGAGGTCGTGAACTTTGGCACCGACACCTCCGAGAGCTTTGACTACCCCATCGCCGGCTACAAGGTGGGTAAGGCCGTTGCCAACGGCGACGTCGACCTGGGCATCCTCATCTGTGGCACCGGCGTCGGGATTAGCCTGGCTGCCAACAAGGTCGAGGGCGTACGCGCCGTCGTGTGCTCCGAGCCCTTCAGCGCCAAGCTCTCCCGCATGCACAACAACACCAACGTGCTCGCCTTTGGTGCCCGCGTCGTGGGCTCCGAGCTCGCCAAGATGATTGTCGACGAGTGGCTCGACGCCGAGTTTGAGGGCGGCCGCCACGAGCGTCGCGTCAATCTCATCAACGAGATCGACCAGACCCGCGGACTCAAGGTCGTCGACGAGGCTTAAAGACCTACAAAGCCATACGCTAACGCCAGCCCCCGCCCGGAAGAAACATCCGGGCGGGGGCTGTTTAGTAGATTTTTGGGATATACCTAGAAATCTACTGGAATAAAAAGGGCGCCGCGGATGGAATTCCGCGGCGCCAAAGCCACACGCTAACAGCTTTGAGGAGTCAAAGCTGGTTTAGCCAAAGAAGCGCTTGATCTCGATCTCGGCGTTCTCCAGGCAGTCGGAGCCGTGGATCACGTTGGCGTTGACATCGACAGCGAAGTCGCCGCGAATGGTGCCGGGGGCAGCGTCAAGCGGGTTGGTAGCGCCCATAAGGGTACGCATCTTGGAGACGGCGGAGAGACCGGAAACGACCATCTTGACGACCGGACCGCTCGTCATAAAGTCGCAGAGACCGCCAAAGAAGGGCTTGTCCGCCAGATGGGCGTAGTGTTCCTCGACGGTAGCACGCTCGAGCGTGGTCATCTCCATGCGCTCGATGACAAGGCCGCTACGCTCAATGCGAGCGACGATCTCGCCGATCTTGCGATCGCGCACAGCGTCGGGCTTAATCATGATGAAGGTCTTCTCGATAGCCATAAGGTAGCCTTTCAAGTAGGTTCGCGCGTGCCCAAGTCCCATTCCGGCACCCGCCTGGACTGCATCGTAACAGAGTTTTAGCTGCAGTTAAACAAAAAACTGTTTATTGAAACGCTACAATTTATTAAAACGTTCCATATGTGTCACTTCTGTTTCGAAGCCCGATTAGAGTACCATCCGACCGCGCATCAACCGCACCGAACCGAGCGGACGGTCGGTTGCCGCCCGTGAACGTAGCCCCTTCACAACCTGCCCAAAGGTCCTACAGAAGTTCTCGACAAGCCCCTTCCCCATTGCAACAAAATACGGGCGCCCGCAGCAACAGACGCCCGTAAAAGCAAAAACGATTTATCAATAAATGGCCAAAGCCGCTTCAACTAAACCCTTACTTTGCCCCGTGGCCCATCTCGACGACCTTGGTCAGCGATCCAAGCACACCTTCGTCGGCAACGAGTTGTGCCTGGGCACGCTGCAGCTGCACGGCAACGGCGGCAGGGGCGGTACCGCCCTCGGTCGTGCGTGCAGCGACAATCGACGGAATGTCGAGTGCCTCGGTAATGTCGTGCTCAAAGAGCGGGCTTGCCTCTTGGAACACCTCAAACGGCAGGTCCTCAAGATTGCAGCCGCGCTTCTCGCACATCAGGACCAAATGGCCCACCACGGCGTGGGCCTCGCGGAACGGCAGGCCACGCTTGGCCAGGTAATCGGCAACATCGGTGGCGGCAAGGTGCCCCACGCCGCACTCGCGCGCCATGGCATCCTCGTTGACGGTCCAGGTCGAAATCATACCGGCCATAACGGACAGGCACTGCATGAGCGTATGGGCGGTATCGAGCGCGCCCTCCTTGTCCTCCTGCAAGTCCTTGTTATAAGCGAGCGGCAGGCCCTTCATGGTCACGAGCAGCTGCACCAGGTTGCCATAGACTCGGCCGCTCTTGCCGCGGATAAGCTCGGCAAAATCGGGGTTCTTCTTCTGCGGCATGATGGACGAGCCAGTGGAATACGAGTCGGAAAGCGTGATAAAGCCAAACTCGGAGCTCGACCACAGCACGATCTCCTCGGAAAGACGCGACAGGTGCATCGCCATGACGGAGCCGGCGTAATGCAGATCGAGGAGGAAATCACGGTCGGAAACCGCATCGAGCGAGTTGGGAATCACGCCCGCAAAGCCAAGTTCGGCGGCCGTCATCTGACGATCGAGCGGATAGCTCGTACCGGCAAGCGCGGCAGCGCCCAGCGGGCAGTTGTCGGCAGCATCAAAGGCGGCCTTCAGGCGTGTAAAGTCGCGCGCGAACATCCAAGAATACGCCAGCAGATGATGCGACAGCAGCACGGGCTGAGCATGCTGCATGTGCGTGTAACCCGGCAGAATCACCTTGTTGCACTGTTTGGCCGCATCCACCAGCACGTGGCGCAGCTCAAGATTGGCCTCCATGAGCTCCTTGGCCAGCGCCTTGACGCCCAGGCGCGTATCGGTCGCCACCTGGTCGTTGCGCGAGCGCCCGGTATGCAGGCGCTTGCCCGCCTCGCCGATGCGACGGGTCAGCTCGCTCTCGATGGACATATGAATGTCCTCGTCGTTGATATCGAAGGTGAAGTTGCCGGCATCGATATCCTGTTCGATTGCGGTCAGACCCTCGGCAATCGCCTGCTCGTCCTTTGCACTGATAATGCCCTGGGCCGCCAGCATCTTGGCATGTGCCTTAGAGCCAGCGATATCCTGCTTATAGAGATGTTTGTCGACCGGCAGCGACGCGCCAAACTCCTGCGTGACCTCGGCCACGCCTGCCTCAAAACGACCGCCCCAAAGAGCCATGGAACCGTCCCCTTTCTCTAAATACCAAAACAAGCGCCCAAAGCAAAGCGCCATGTCGCTAAAGCGATTTATCAACCGCTAGTTTTGCACATTCCCCACCGAGCGCGAGACCATGTGGCTAATTTGCAAAGAAGTGACGCACCAGGCACTTGGCGCCCATCGACTCCCGCCAGCCGTTGCTTGCCGAGCCGTCAATCCATGCCTTCAGGCTCATAGGGACATCCTCGACCTTTGCAGCATCGAACTCGGGCGCGAGGGCAAGTAAAGCATGCGCGATAGCATTGAACATAATGGATACCCCTCAGATATATATAGGCGCAGAGCCGCCAAATTGATAGAAGGAGCCCCGCCGGACAACCCCGGCGGGGCTCGGACTCAGCCGCAGACGCGGCATCATATATGCGGGCGGAATGTAGGGGCCACCGATGTTAAGAAGTGTCAGCAAGCATAACGAAAGGTAGGGACCCCATGCGCCCGTTATGTATCACGCGGATGGGCCGCGCGGATACCAAGGGAGAAAGACTTAAGCCTGAGCGGCAGCAGAGCTGGGACCCTGGACCTTGGCCCACGTCTTGAGCGACAGCGTGTCGATCTCGATAAAGCCGGCGCTGGCCTTCTCGTCAAACGTGGTGTCGCGGTCGTAGGTGGCCAGACCGTAGTCATAGAGGCTGAAGGGGCTCTTGCGGCCGACAACATGGCAGTTGCCCTTAAAGAACTTCAGACGAACGGTACCGGTCACGAACTTCTGGGTATCGGCCATAAAGGCGTCGAGTGCGTTTTTGAGCGGGCTGTACCACTGGCCGTTGTACACGGCGGTGGCCCAATCCTGCTCGAGCTTAATCTTGGTCTTGAGCAGATCGCCCTCGACACAAATATCCTCGAGCGCCTTGTGGGCGGTGATAAGCGTCAGGGCGCCGGGAACCTCATAGCACTCGCGGCTCTTGAGGCCCACCAGACGATCCTCGACCAGGTCGAGACGACCAAAGCCGTTATCGCCCGAAATCTTGTTGAGGGCGATGACGATCTCGGAGAGCTTCATCTTCTTGCCGTCGACGGCGACGGGCTTGCCGGCCTCAAACTCAATCTCGGTGTAGGTCGGGGTGTCGGGCGTGTCCTCGGGATTCTTGGTCATAACCCAGGCGTCGTCGAGCGGCTCGTTCCAGGGATCCTCCAGGTGGCCGCACTCAATGGCACGACCCCACAGGTTGTCGTCAATGGAATAGGGGTTGTCGTTGGCACCCTCGGGAACCGGCACGTTGTGGGCGTGAGCATAGGCGACCTCGTCGGGACGGCACTTCAGATCCCACTCGCGAACCGGGGCGATAACCTTAAGCTCGGGGTCGAGGGCCTTGACGGCAGCCTCAAAACGAACCTGGTCGTTACCCTTGCCGGTGCAGCCGTGGGCGACGTAGGTCGCGCCAAACTCGTGGGCGACCTCGACAAGCTTCTTGGCGAGCAGCGGGCGAGACAGAGCGGAAAGCAGCGGGTACTTGTTCTCGTACATGGAATTTGCGGCGATGGCCTTGGTCAGGAACTCATCGGAGAACTCATCGCGCAGGTCGAGCACCTGGCAATCAAGAACGCCCAGGTCAAGCGCTTTCTGTTTCCTGGCATCCAGGCCGGTCTCCTCCTGGCCCACGTTGCCGCAGACGCAAACGACATCGAGATTCTTCTCGTCCTGGAGCCACTTGACACATACGGATGTATCAAGACCACCGGAATATGCGAGAACGACTTTTTCCTTGCTCATGGCTGTTTCCTTTCGCCCTTGGTAGCTAGTTAGAACATCGGTCAGTTGCAAGTCATTTCAAGGTCACATGTCGTGCAATATCAGGTTAAATAGCAAAAATCAGCACATACATGCCCTAGAAACATGCAGCAATGTCGTGCTAAAACCCAACGACCTTAAAATGACTCTGTTGAGGCAATTCGCCCCATGCGGACAGAGACGATTGTTATCGTCGTCGGGAAATTGCGCGCTGGCGTCGGATGGCATTGTCTGCAGTGGTGATGATCTTTACGAACTGCATCTGCCTCTCCTTTCACCTATCGCCGGGCGCAATTCTAATATCGCAAACGGTACCTTTTCCTCGGTAAGCGGCTCTTTTGCCGTCTCCGTTTTCGATGGTCGCTATATTACGCTAAAGTGCCCGCTGCACAAGCGACAAATTCAAATTTCTGAAAAGTTTTTTCATTAGTTTGTGAAATGCAGTGCAAATACGCTCCGTTCCTGCGAAAATACGCCTGGTTACGAGTTGATGGTTATAACGTCTGAAACAATTTCGAAACGAAAGGCTCGCTTTTATGCAAACTTACGAATCGGACGCCAATATCGGAAACATTAAGCTCATCGCCGTCGACATGGACAAGACGCTGCTGACCGACGAGCGCGTGCTGCCGCAAGGCCTTGACGAACGCCTGGACAAGCTCGCCGAAGCCGGCATCGTATTCTGCCCCGCCAGCGGACGTCCCGCCCCCAAGCTCGAGGAGATGTTCGAGGACATCAAGAACCGCATCGCTTTTTGCCCCGATAACGGCGCGTGCGTGATATATCGCGGCAACTATATCTATAAGAGCAATATCGATGTGGCGCTGTATCAACAGGTGCTCGCTCGTGCCTCGGAGGATTCTCGCGCCGTTCCCGTCCTGTGCTGCTTCGACGAGTTCTACGTGCTTGCCCGCGACCATCAATACCACGACGAGATCAGCGTCTACTACAACACAATCAACTACGTCGACAGCTTTGAGGGCATTGATTTCGAGTCCAACAAGATTTCGATCTTCTTCCCCGCCTACGACGCCGAGCCTGCGTTCCGCGAGACCTATAACCCCGCGTTCTCGGATCAGCTCTACGTCACCAATGCGGGCCGCGAGTGGATCGACTTTATGAACCTGGGCGTCGACAAGGGCGCCGGCGTCGCGCACCTGTGCGAGCACTTGGGCATCGATATCGCCGATGCCGCCGCCGTGGGCGACACCTACAACGATATCCCTATGCTCGAGCGCGTCGGGCATAGCTTTATCGTGGACAATGCCGAAGAGCATATGAATGCGCACGCCAAGTGGCGCATTCCGAGCAACAACGACGGGGGCGTACTGACGCTCATCGACGCCATCTTGGCGGCTCGGTAATCTATCTCGTCGCCATGCCCGGGGCCGGCCGTTTGATTTTTGCTCGGTCAGGTCCTGGGCTCGCTCGAAGGCCACATTAAGTGGCCTTCGGCTCGTGCGGAATCTACAAAAATCAAACGGCCGGCCCCGGGCATGGCTATGTTGACTTGCTTGCCGCCTAGATGGCGTCTTGGGTGTCTAGATACTTGGCTGATTTTTTGGAATGAAGGGGGCTCCTTGTTGGCAAGGAGCCCCCTTCTGCCTTTAGTTACTTTGGAATTGTGGGCGCTTTCCTATTTCGCGTCGGCCCAGGTTATGCCGGTGCTGGCTTCGGCGATGAGGGGCACGCGGAGGTCTACGACGTGCTCCATGACGTCTTGGACCATGGCGGTCAGGCGCTCGACTTCGTCGACGGGGCACTCAAAGTCCAGTTCGTCGTGCACCTGCAAGATCATGTGGGCGGCAAAGCCCTCTTCTTCCAGGCGGCGGCTTACGCGGGCCATGGCGATCTTGATGATGTCGGCCGCAGTGCCCTGCATGGGATGGTTCATGGCCGTGCGCTCGCCAAAGCCGCGGAGCTGTGGGTTTTTGGCCTTGAGCTCCGGAATATGGCGACGACGGCCATACATGGTCTCGGCATAGCCCGTCTGCTTGGCGCGCGCCACCACGTTGTCGAGGAACGTGCGAACGCCCGGGTAGGCCTCGTAGTAGCGATCGATCATGCCACGCGCCTCGGCCATCGAGATATGTAGCGACTGCGACAGACCGTACGCCTGCTGACCATACACAATGCCAAAATTCACGGCCTTGGCGCGACTGCGCAGGTCGGGCGTTACCTCGGACACCGAAACGCCAAACACGCGCGCGGCCGTCTCGGCATGGAAGTCCTCGCCCTCGTTAAAGGCGCGCACCAGGTGCTCGTCACCCGAGAGATGCGCGAGTAGACGCAGCTCGATCTGCGAGTAGTCCACCGCCAAAAAGACGCTGCCCTCGCCTGCTGAAAACGCCGTCTTAACGGTACGGCCCAGCTCAGAGCGCGTCGGGATGTTCTGCAGGTTCGGGTCGCTCGAGGACAGGCGACCCGTTGCCGTGATGGTCTGGTTGTACGTGGTGTGCACGCGACCGTCACCACGGCGCAGCGGACCTAGCGTGTCCAGATAGGTCGACTTGATCTTGGACTTCTCACGCCAGTCCAAAATCAGGCGCACGATTTCGTGGTCACGGGCAAGGTCGCTCAGCACTTTGGCGTTGGTCGAATAGTACCCGCGCTTGGTCTTTTTGAGGCCCTTGGTCGGAAGCCCCATAACGTCAAAGAGCACGTGCGAGAGCTGCATGGGACTGCCGATGTTAAACGTCTCATCACCTGCCAGGTCGCGAATGCTGCGCTCGACCTCGGTGATCTGGGTCGCCAGGCCCTCGGACAGGCTGCGCAGCCGGTCGGGATCTACGAGCATGCCCGCGCGCTCCATCTTGGCAAGCACCGGCACGAGCGGCATCTCAATGCCATCGAACACGTTGGCGGCGTTCTCGCGGGCCATGCGGTCGCGAAGCGGCGCCACGAGTGCCAGCGTCAACGCCGCGGTACGGGCAGCAGGAGCAGGAGCGTCCTCGCCAGCACCATCCGCACCGCGCGCCGCAGGCAGCGCCATCTGCAGATAGGTATCGGCCAGATATGCCTCGTCAAACTCGGAACGGTCGGAATCCAACAGGTACGCGGCAACCACGGTATCAAAGATGCGCACGGAATCGACTGCCAGCGGGTCCATGAGCTCGGGCTCAGAAGAATCGATGGGCGAAAGCTCATGCAGCAACGCCTTCATGTCCGGGCTCGCCACGCGGCCCTCCATAAACAGGCGCGCGAGCACGCCAGCGATAACGCCGTGGGCAGAATTGAAGCCCTCGACAGCGGCAGGCGTGCCGTCATCGGCTTCCTCGAGCGCAAAGAGCCCCTTGGGCGTCGCCAGCCACAGCGTACGCGTCAGGCCAAAGAGCGCACCCTCCTCCTTGTCATCGTCCACCACGGCGGCGACCCACTCGCCCGCATCAATCGCGCGAGAGATCTCGGCCGCCACAGCAACAAGTGCCTCAGCATCGCCGGCGGCGGCACGCGAAACCGCGGGTATCTCGAACGCGCTGGCAGCGGGCACGACCCCGCCCTCGCCGCCAATCAGCGCCAGGAAGCGGTTCTGCATGGCCGTAATGCCAAGTGCGCCCAGCGCCGCGGACACCTCATCGGCAGAAAACGATGGGAAGGACGTCGCGTCAAAGTCGAGCTCGACAGGTGCGTCGGTGCGGATGGTCGCAACCTTGCGGCTCAACAGCGCATCGTCGATGTGTGCACGCAGGTTCTCGCCCATCTTGCCCTTGACCTCGTCAGCATGCGCAATGACCTCGTCCAAGCTGCCGTACTGCGCGATGAGCGCGCTCGCCTTTTTGGGGCCAATGCCCGGTACGCCGGGAATGTTGTCCGACGTATCGCCCTTCAGGCCGTAAAAATCGGGCACGAGCGCCGGCGTAATGCCGTGATACAGGTCGTCCACGCTCTCGGGCGTCATGATCGCCACGTCGGACAGGCCCTTGCGAGTCGAGACCACGTTGACGTGCTCGGTCACAAGCTGATACATGTCACGGTCGCCGGTCACCAGCAGCATGTCGCAGCCGGCCTCCTCACCCAGGCGCGCCATGGTTCCCAGAATATCGTCGCCTTCCCAGCCCTCGGACTGCAGAATTGGCACGTTGATCGCCGTGAGCAGCTCCTTAATCATGGGAAACTGCGCATGCAGATCGGGGTCCATGGGCGGGCGCTGCGCCTTATACTGCGGCAGCATCTCCATGCGCACGCGCGGCTTGCCCTTGTCAAACGCCACGACCACACCGTCGGGGCTAAAGGCATCGATCATCTTAAGAAACATGTTCAGAAAGCCAAAGATCGCGTTGGTGGGACGACCGTCCGGCGCGTTCATGGTCGGCGGCACGGCGTGGAAGGCGCGGTGCATGAGCGAGTTGCCGTCGATAACGGCAAAGGTGCGGCGCTTGTCAGACATATTGAATACCTCGCTTTGGACTGGGCACGGCTTGCTCACTCCAGTTTACACGCTCCCCGCCCCGCGGCCACCGCACATCAAGCTCCCCCGCCACCGTGAGCCCACGCGTGATACGATGGCTCACGGTACAACAACCAGCACGATCGATCCGAAAGGAGCCTGCGTCATGGAGCGTCCCTGCGCATGGAAAAAGTACACGCCACAGCAAATCGAGGAGCTCGAGGAGCTTTGCCGCGGCTATAAGCAGTTTTTGAGCGAGAACAAGACCGAGCGCCTGTGCGTCAAGACCGGCATCAAGATGGCCGAGGAGGCGGGATACGTCGACCTGGAGACCGTGATCGCCGAAGGCCGCGAGCTCAAGGCAGGCGACAAGGTGTACGCCGCCAACCACGGCAAGGATCTTATGCTCGTCAACCTGGGCACCGCCCCGCTCGAGCAGGGCTTTAACATCCTGGGCGCCCACGTGGACTCGCCGCGCCTGGACCTCAAGCAGAATCCCGCCTTCGAGGCCGGCGACATGGCCTACCTCGACACGCACTACTACGGTGGCGTCAAGAGCTACCACTGGGTGGCCTCCCCGCTCGCACTCGTGGGCGTCATCTGCAAAAAGGACGGCACCACCGTCGACATCAACATCGGCGACAAGGCCGACGATCCGGTCTTTACCATCTCCGACCTGCTGATCCACCTCTCGAGCGAGCAGATGTCCAAGCCCGCCAAGGACGCCGTCGACGCCGAGATCCTCGACGTGATCGTGGGCGGCCGTCCCGTAAAATTTGACGAGGACGACAAGGACGCCCCCACCGAGCCCGTCAAGCAGATGTTCCTGGATATCCTCAAGGAGCAGTACGACGTCGAGGAGGAGGACTTCCTCTCCGCCGAAATCGAGGTCGTGCCCGCCGGCCCCGCCCGCGACATGGGCCTCGACCGCTCCATGATTTTGGGCTATGGTCACGACGACCGCGTCTGCGCCTACCCCTCCATGCTCGCCCAGATCAATGTGGCCAACGTGGAGCGCACGAGCATCACGCTCATCGTCGACAAGGAGGAGATTGGCTCCGTGGGAGCCACCGGCATGACAAGCCGCTTCTTCGAGAACACCGTCGCCGAGATCATGACGCTCGCCGGCGAGGGCAGCCCGCTGGCCCTGCGCCGCGCACTCGCCCGCAGCCGCATGCTCTCCTCTGACGTATCCGCCGGCTTCGACCCAGGCTACGCCGGCAAGTTCGAGACCAAGAATGCAGCCTTTATGGGTCGCGGCCTGTGCTTTAACAAGTACACGGGCAGCCGCGGCAAGGGCGGTTCCAACGACGCCGACGCCGAGTATATGGCCCTCATCCGCGACATTATGGACGAGGCCGGCGTGGACTTCCAGACCTGCGAGCTCGGTCGCGTCAACGCGGGCGGCGGTGGCACCATCGCCTACATCATGGCCAAGTACGGCATGAACGTCATCGACTCCGGCGTTGCCGTCCTGTCCATGCACGCCCTGTGGGAGGTCGCCAACAAGGCCGATATCTACGAGGCCTATCGCGGCTACAAGGCCTTCATCGAGCGCGCCTAATCAACCCTTCATCAGTTGCGGTGAGATACGGACTAAACTGGCCCATAAACGGCCAAAACAGACCGTATTACACCGCAACTTCCTTTTTGGCAGAGGAGAGTCCATGCTGCAGGTCATCATTTCGCCCGCCAAGCAGATGCGCGCGGCCCAAGATGCTTTTGAAGTCCTGGGCATTCCACCCTTTGTGCGCGAGACGGCTCGCCTCCACCGCGCACTGCTAGATATCGAGCGGAATGAAGGCAGCGGCAGCCTGCAGGCGCTGTGGAACGTGAGTGACAAACTGCTGGGGCCCTGCCTCAACACCCTGCATGAGTTCGAGCCCATCTTGCAAAACGGCGATCTCGACAATCCCGCACTCGCCCGTCACCTCTCCCCTGCCGTCATGTCCTATCACGGCATTCAATACCAAAGCATGGCGCCCGAGGTGATGGATTCCGCACAGCTCGCATGGCTGCAAGACCATCTGTGGATCCTCTCGGGCCTTTACGGATGCGTACGCCCCTTTCATGCCGTTGAACCGTATCGGCTGGAGATGGGCGCGAAGCTTGCCGTCGACGATGCCCGAGACCTCTACGCGTTTTGGGGCGACAAGCTCGCACGGGTCATCGCTCCGGCAGGCTCCAACGCCACGATCGTCAACCTCGCCAGCGCGGAATACGCCAAAGCCGTTCTGACCCGCCTCACCACCGACACCACGGTCGTCACATGTCTCTTTGGTGAAGGCATCCGCAACGGCAAGCCCATCCAACGCTCGACCGCCAGCAAAAAAGCGCGCGGCTCCATGGTGCGCTGGATGGCAGAAAACAAGTTCGAGGATGTAAGCGGGCTCACCGCGTTCGACGTTGGTTATCGTTACTTTCCCGAGCTTTCAAATAAAAACACTTTGGTCTTCCTGAACGAACAGGCCTTGTAGGACTACCACTACTTTTGAATGTGCTGCCTAGGCACGGCGTCTATTCCGCCAGGCCGTCGGCTTTTGCAATCTCGGTCGTCGAGCCATCTTGGTAGGTAACCTTAACGTGCTCCACCTCGGACGCCTCAACACCCGACGGAGGCTCCAGGCGCCATTCCGTCAGGGCTATATCCATGGTCGTGGGTACATCCCCCTGATCTTTGAGCTCGACCGACAGCGTCCTAAGCGACGCATCGAAGGTCACACGCTCGATCTCTTCACCAGGAATGGAACCACCGCTCAGCTGCAGTTGCACAAACTTGTCGCGCGGATACCAATAGTCGCCAGGCGCGGCAACGGTATTGCCACCCGCGACCTTCGCCGTCATAATCGGCAGGCTATCGTCCGCCTCAAACGTCCAGGAAACTCCCCCACGCCCGCCAAACGTCCAGATACAACAGGCAATCACCATCACGACAAGAATCGCGAAACCAATTGCGACCAGCCCATGATGGGCGCGGCTCTCCTCGGCCGACACATCCCACTGCGTCTCTCGATACAGATGCTTGTCTTCCATGTTCGCCTCCCCGCGGGCATGCTCGTCGCGTCAATCGTACCCATTCGAGCTATACTTGAGCCCGCCACATAAACGGGGAGCTTGCAGGACAAGACGGCAGGCTGAGACTGGGCGCGCCCGCCCTGACCCGCAAACCTGATATGGGTAATGCCAACGAAGGGAGCCGTGCCAATGAGCACACAGACCGAGCCCAAGCTCGTCACGCAAATCGATTTCGCCCGCGCCGGGCAAATCACACCGCAGATGAAGGAGGTTGCCGAGCGCGAGCATCGCGACCCCGAGTACATCCGCGAGCGCGTGGCCGACGGCCGCATCGCCATTCCCGCCAACATCGTGCATATCAAAAAGGGCATGCGCGCCTTTGGTGTCGGCGAGGGCCTGTCTACCAAGGTCAACGTCAACCTGGGCATCTCGGGCGACAAGGCCGATGCCGCTGAGGAATGGAAGAAGGTCAAGATCGCCGAGGACTTTGGCGCCGACGCCATCATGGACCTCTCCAACTCGGGCAAGACGCGCCAATTCCGCCAGCAGCTCATCGACGAGACGCCGCTCATGGTGGGCACCGTCCCCATGTACGACGCCATCGGCTACATGGAAAAGCCGCTTGTCAAGCTTACCAAGGACGACCTGTTCGAGGTCGTGCGCGCGCACGCCGAGGACGGCGTGGACTTTATGACCATCCACTGCGGCATCAATAAGTCGGTCACCAAAACCTTTAAGGAGACCGGCCGTCTCATGAACATCGTCAGCCGCGGCGGCTCACTGCTGTTTGGCTGGATGGAGGTCACCGGCAACGAGAACCCCTTCTACGAGTACTTTGACGAGCTGCTCGAGATCTGCCACGAGTACGACGTGACGATTTCGCTCGGCGACTCCTGCCGCCCGGGCTGCCTCTACGACTCCAACGACGCCACCGAGACCGCCGAGATGATCGAGCTGGGCAAGCTGTGCAAGCGCGCTTGGGCCGCCGGCGTCCAGGTCATGGTCGAGGGCCCGGGTCACATGGCGCTCGACGAGATCGCCGCCAACATGAAACTGCAGAAGCGCCTGTGCCACAACGCCCCGTTCTACGTGCTCGGGCCGCTGGTGACCGATATCGGCGTGGGCTACGACCACATCACCGCAGCCATCGGTGGCGCCATCTCCGCGAGCTCGGGTGCCGACTTTTTGTGCTACGTGACACCGGCAGAGCACCTATGCCTGCCTAACGCCCAGGATGTGCTCGACGGCCTTATGGCCACCAAGATTGCCGCACACGCCGCCGACATCGCCAAAAAGGTGCCCCACGCCCGCGACATGGACGACAAGATGGGCCAGGCACGCCGCAAGCTCGACTGGGACGCCATGTGGAAGTGCGCGCTCGACCCGGTCACCGGCAAGAAGCGCTACGAGGAATCCCCCGCCGCCACCGAGGGCACCTGCACCATGTGCGGCAAGATGTGCGCCGTCCGCACCGTCAACAAGGTGTTCGAAGGCACGACGATCGACCTCGGCATGGAGGACTAACTCGTCACCGGAGCCATAATCGGCCACAAGGCGTTCGTCAATTGTTGACGTGTGAACATTTTCTTACATTTACGTAAAGATTGCACCACCCGCCCGGGATCGGCATACAGCCGGCCCGGGCAACTTTATAATGTGGGCAGGAGACCCATTTGAATCCGACCGAACAAGGGAGCGAACATGGATCGCAGTAAGGTACCAGCCGTTCTATCCATCGCAGGATCCGATTCCAGCGGCGGTGCCGGCATTCAGGCCGACATCAAGACCATCACGGCGCACCGCCTGTATGCCGAGACGGTCATCACGGCCATCACCGCACAGAACACCCTAGGCGTCACCGCCGTGCAGAACATCTCCCCGGATATTGTCGCGGCGCAGATCGATGCCGTTTTTGACGATATCCGCCCCAGTGCCGTCAAGATCGGCATGGTTTCTTCTGCCGAGATTATCGAAGTCATAGCCGACCGCCTGAGCGCCTGGGACGCACAAAATATCGTCGTCGATCCCGTCATGGTCGCCACTTCGGGCGCTCGTCTCATCGCCGAGGACGCCGCCGAAGCGCTTACACGCCGCCTGTTCCCACTGGCAAGCGTTATCACGCCCAATATTCCCGAGGCCATGGCGCTGCTCGACTACGAGGTCGATTCCGAGCGCACACAGCAAAACGCTGCCATGCTCCTCACCCGCCGTTTTGGCTGCGCGTCCCTGGTTAAGGGCGGGCATTTTGTCAACGAGGCCAACGATGTGCTAGCAGAGCCCGCGCCGCTCGATGACGAGGGCAACCACCTAGGCGATCCGCTCACCACGTGGTTCCGCCACAAGCGCATCGAGACCGACAACACGCATGGTACCGGCTGTACGCTTTCGTCCGCCATCGCCTGCGCGCTGGCCCAGGGCATGGATCTTGCCGATGCCGTCAACGCCGGCAAGGCCTACCTAACAGGAGCTCTCGCCGCCGGCCTGAACATGGGCAAGGGCTCCGGCCCCGTCAACCACATGTGGCAGTACTAAAAAGCCAGCAGCCAAAACCACCGCCCAAACCACCACAAAGGCGCCTGTCCCTTTGTGGTGGTTTGGGGTCGCGCTACTGACCGAGCATCTCTTGGAGCTTGGCTGCCACGGCGTGGCCCAGGCTCTCGTGGCTTTCGGGCATCATGTGCAGATAATCGATATCGCCCAGGTCGCGCTGGGCCACGCCGCACCAGCGCACATCGTGCGCATAGCGCACCGCGGTGCCATCGCGCATGCCCGCCGGATCGTAGCCATAGGTATAGGTCAGTTTACAAGGAACTACACGCAGACCGTGAAACGGGCTGCTGACAACAAACGGCGCTATGCTCCCGGCTGGGTGCATAGCACCTGTTTGTTGCGGGGGTTTCCAAAGGGGGCAGCGCCCCATTTGGCACACGACTTTGCGGAGCAAAGTGTAGTGTGTTATACGCTCTGTCGGCGTTGCCCTGAAAATACCGTTGCCGCCGGGGAGGGCAAGGGCATTTGACGCGGCAGGAAAGCAGGGCTTTGTTTGGGGCTGGTAAGCCGGAAACAAAGGGCTGATTTCAGCAGCAGACAGGGCGTATTATGAAAGCCCCCGTCCCTCGTCCTCCGCCCCCGGCCTATGGGACAAAAAGTCCCAAAGCTCTGGACACCGTGACCAGATGTGTGGCCACACTCCGGGAAAAGTAGCAGGACGGCAGGAAACCGTCAAGGCTGAAATGAATGGGCTGACGCCCGGCCTTGACCGTTCCCCGCCGCCCCGCTGGATGGGTGGACAAGGTGGCCAATCCCTAAAAGTGTTTGGCCGCACTCGTTCATTTTGGGGCCTTTCTTCTCCCAAAATTGAAATGGGCGGGAAAGCCCTAAAATGGCTTTCCCGCCTTGATTACCCATTAGCAAAGACGGGCGAGACTGTCAACGGCGGCGCTGAAAGCGCCGTTCATCTTGACCGTTGACTGGCTCGCCTGGCATGTGTGTTATACTGTGCGACAGTTTGAGATTGGAAGGAGGCTTACGTGTGTTAATTTGTGTACGCTAATAAGCAATAAAAAGTAGAAGTACCTTTCCACATGATGGTGGGCTTTTTTTGCTTGCGTATGCAAAGGAACACGTAGGTTTGACACGAGCAGTCTTTGAACTGTATCGTGGTGTTTTTTCGTGCTTTGTTGTTATGCAGGCGTCTGCCCTCTCTGTGGGACAACGCCTGCTTTTTATTGCAGAAACAAAGGAACAATGCAATAAAAAAGGAGGTTCGCATTATGACCCAAAACAACAATTCATGGAGAAAAACTTATTTTACACTTCTTGCCGGACAAGCAATATCCTTTATTAGCAGCGGTATTTTGCAAATGGCCATTATCTTTTATTTGGTTGCGAAAACTAATTCTGCAATCATATTGACGGCGGCAACACTGATTGGATTTTTGCCGCAAGCCTGTTTAGGCCCGTTTGCAGGTGCTTTTGTTGACCGGCACAGCCGTAAAAGCGTAATGATTGGTGCGGATTTGATAATTGCCGCCGCTGGCGGTATTCTGGCGCTGGTGGCGTTTTACATGGAATTGCCCGTATGGTCTATTATGGTTGTCCTGTTAATCCGAAGTGCGGGAACTGCTTTTCATTCTCCAGCATTCAGCGCAGCAACACCTATGATTGTGCCAAAAGAGGAACTTACAAAATGCGCTGGTTACACGCAGACCATGCAAGCAGTAAGTGCGATTATCAGTCCAGCTGCCGCAGCGTTTTTATATGCTGTTTGGCCTCTTAATGCAATTATATTGTTAGATATTGTGGGTGCAATCCTTGCCTGTGTGACTGTTGCGATTTCGTCCATACCAACGCCTGAACTATGTCCAGAAACGAAAAGACAACAGTTTTTACAGGATATGAAAGAGGGGTATGTGGTATTAAAGCAAAACAGGGGCCTCTTTGCTCTGCTCTGGATTGGTGTAATTTATATGTTCTTTTATATGCCAATCAGTACGCTTTTTCCTCTCATCTGTATGTCATACTTCAAAGGAACACCGGCCCATGCCTCTGCCGCTGAAATTGCTTTTGCGGTTGGTATGCTGCTTGGCGGAGTCATTCTGAGCATTTGGGGCGGTTTTAAGAAACGGCGGTACACCATCGGTCTTTCCGTTCTCCTGATGGGCGTTAGCAATATGCTCTCCGGGCTTTTGCCGCCAGACGCATTTCTTGTCTTTGTTGTGTGCTGTACTGTTATGGGAATTTCCGCTCCATTTTACGGTGTGCAAAATGCGATTTTTCAAGAAACGGTCAAACCAGAATATCTGGGGAGAGTTTTTTCTCTACTGACAAGCGCCGCTTCCCTCGCCATGCCGTTTGGCCTTGTCATTTCCGGGCCTCTGGCGGAGCGGCTGGGAGTTGAGAAATGGTTTGTCATTTGCGGAATTGGCATTATCATCGTTGCGCTTGCCGTATTTTTACTACCCGGTTTGAGAGAGATTGACAATACGCAATAATCAACTGCACCTTTTTCTATTACTAAACAAAATGCCTGGATGGTGGTTCTGAAAAACCAGAACCGCCGTTCAGGCATTTTTTATCTTCGTCCTCTCTGCGGTTTTGGATTCTTCAGCAAGTCGGATTTTTCCGCAATCTTTTTCAGCCACTTCCGTTCTTCTACTGACAGCTTCCTAAAATTCAGCTTGAGCCGTTTGCAGATAAACGCCAAGTACGCTTGTTCCGTGTCGCTGTCCTGGCTGACGATTTCACCAGCAGTTTTGCTGTCACCAAAGCACAGGACGTTTTTCATCGCAAACCCCTCCTTCAGCAAAAAGCCGACGGGAGCAGCCCCTCCCGCCGGCTCGACCTATCTGTCAGCGCGCACCGATTACAGATACTTGCGCCAGTCGTCATCATCCTCGTCGTCCTCGGCAGCGGCATGAGCCTGCTCGGCGGCACGGGCGGCCGCGGCACGGGCGGCAACCTGGGCATAGGACTCCTCGTTGCGCTCGGGGAAGCTTGCCAGCACGTGCTCGAACTTGGCAAAATCCTCGTCCCAGCGCGTAGAGGGCACGGCAAAGAAGACCTGCTTGACCTTAAAGTCGCCCGATGCGAGCTCCTTGCGGAAGAGCTCGGCCACGGCCTCGGCGTCAAAGCCGTTGTTGTCACAGCCCCAGGCGCCCAGCACGAGCTTCTCGCGACCAAGCTCGTCGCAGATGGCCAGCACAAAGCGGATACGATCGCGCAGGGCGTCCAGCAGGGCATCGTCACCCACGCGATACTCCTGGCGAGCGCGCTTGGCGTTGGGCGCAGCGGCAACGATCACGTCGGCATACGCATGCACGTGGTTGCGGTCGAAGCGCACCGCAGGCACCACCAGCGCACGGTTGCGGTACAGCTCACAGTTGATGTTGCGGCGACGGTTCTCGCCGTACCATTTGCGCTGCTTATCGAGCACATTGTACAGATACGAATCGGCACAGAGCGTGGCCTCCTGACCCAGATAGCCCTGGATGTAGCCACCGCCCGGGTTGGTGAACGAGGCAAAGGCGAGCACGGCCATGTCGCAGAACTGCGCGTAGCCTCGGCCGTTATCCAGAATGGCCTGCGTGGCAGAGGCGTCGAGCACGGTGACCTCGGGCAGGACCGGAGCGGGCTCCTCGGCAGCAGGCGCGGGCTCGGTCTCCGTGGCTTCCTCTGCGGGCACAGGCTCGGCCACGACCTCGGTCTCGGCAGGCGCAACCTCGGTGGCCTCAGACTCATCGGCAACCTGCTTTTCGGCAGCAGCCACCTGGGCCTTAGCCTTCATCGCCGCGACAAATCCGGCAGGCATGCCCTCGAACTCGCGCACGCCGGCAAGCGAGCGCTCGATATCCTTTGCGCACGCTTCGGACACAGTCGCCACGTGACGCTCGGCGGCCTTGGCACGGGCCTCGCGCTTGGGATTGGGCTGTCCCGCGCGGTTGGGCCTACGGTTACGGTTCCTGTTGTCGACGTCTGCCATAAGTGGTCACCTTTCTCGGTCGCTGCCGCTATCGGCTTTTCCCATCCATGATACCCCGCCGCGTACAAAAAAGGCGGCCCCGAAGGACCGCCTTTCGCATCGATTTGCGCGCGGCAAGCACCGCTGCAATCTGGCACTAGTCGCGACGACCAAGGATGTTCAGGATGCGCAGGAACACGTTGATAATGTCCACGAACAGGTTGGACGCCATGAGCACGGCGTTGGGCAGCGTGGGCGGCACCGTCGTTGCCACATAGGTGTCGTAGCCAATAAAGCCGGCGAACACCACAATCACGATCAGGTCGGTGATGGTCTGCGAGACGCCCATGAACATCAGCACGATCTCGACCAGAATCGTGGCAAGCAGAATGCCAAAACCAATGCCGTACACACGCTGGAAGAATTTGGGGAAGGTCACGCCCAGTGCGCCAAAGACAAAGGTGATGGCGGCAGTGGCGATAAAGGCGGTGTTAATGGTGGGCAGGTCGTAGTTGGCAAGGCCAAACGACGCGGTCAGACCAAAGGTGCTCGCAAAGATCGCGTAACCCGCGAGCGACAGGCCCACGGACTGTTTGCTGGCGGCGGCCGACATCATGACGATGCCGACAATGGTCAGGATAAACGAGCCAAAGACCAGCGGCAGGGCGGCGCCACTCATCATCATGCGCGCAAACGACATGGTGCCCGTAAAGTAGGCGCCAGCGCCCATAGCGCAAAAACCCAAAAAGATCAGGGCAGACATGGCAAGGTTGTACGCGCGCGGCGACATCTCCTTGGCACGGCTTGCGCCGGTCTCGATGGGGCCGTTCTGATAGCCCTGGATATCGTTCATAATTTCGTCCTTTCAAAAAGCGCCGCGACAGCGCCGTAGGTGACAAGATTCCTGCCATTGTACCCGAATGGCGCGCGCTCTTACCCGCGGCGCTCACTCTCGAGTGTGCGGTCGAACGCCCACACCCACCACCGCATCAGATGAGCCTGCGAGCCATCCGGTCGCTCACGCGCCTGGTCTTCCAGATACAGCTCGGTCGTATGTCCGCCAAAACGAACCTTATAGGTTGCCGTACGAATGCCGTGAACCGTCAGGCCAAAACCGGTAGACGAGACAATCTCGTCAATCGTAAAGCAGCGACCGTCGACCCAGCAGACGGTAACCGGCACAACTTGTCCGCCCGCGAGGATGCGGGCCACGACGTCCACATACTGCTTGTGCACGCGCCGAGTTTTGCCATCTGTCTGTCGATATTCCATGCCCCTATTATCGAACGCATGTTTGCATATTGTAAAGCGAACAGACTGTGGTTTTGGGGTGTCGGAGCGAGCGCACGTGTCCTCACGGCGTGTTAGCAAAAAGAACACCCGCGGTCAACAGGGCTAATATTCAATTTTAGTGCCAAAAAATTCACTTCTCCCGTCAGAACTCGGTAAAGAAACCCGCAGGAGGTGATACGATTTATCATGTTTTTGTAACGTTTCTGCAAACTTCGAGAAAGCCCATATATGGACGTAACGTTCTCAGCCTTCCTCGGCCAACTTGTTTCGAACCCAGTCCTTGCCGTCACCGTGTTCCTCGCGCTCGGCGCCATCTTCGTCAACGGATGGACCGACGCGCCCAACGCCATCGCGACCTGTGTCACCACGCGTTGCATGCCCGCCCGCGCCGCCATTCTCATGAGTGCCGCGTTCAACTTTTTGGGCGTGCTCATCATGACGCACTTTAATGCCAGCGTTGCCAACACCATCTCCCATATCGTCGACTTTGGCGGAAACAGCACCATGGCGCTCGCGTGCCTCTGCGCGGCCCTGTTCTCCATCGTCGTCTACGGCGCCACGGCATCGCGTTTTGGCATCCCCACCTCGCAGAGCCACAGCCTCATCGCCGGCCTGACCGGCGCTGCCATCGCCCTCGGCGGCGCCAGCAGCGTCAATGTCCACGAGTGGATGAAGGTCATCTACGGCCTGGCGCTCTCCATCGGTCTGGGCTTTGTCATGGGCTGGGTCCTGTGCAAGCTCGTCTCGATTCTTTTCGCTGCCGCCAACAGGCGACGTGCCAACGTCTTCTTTAAATATGCTCAGATCGCGAGCGCCGCGGCCATGAGCTTTATGCACGGCGCGCAGGATGGACAAAAGTTCATCGGCGTGCTCTTTTTAGGTGTCGCCTTTGCCAACGGACAGACCGGCGTCGGCGACGCCGGCATCCCCATCTGGATCATGCTGCTGTGCTCGGCCACCATGGGCATCGGCACCAGCGTGGGCGGTGAGCGTATCATCAAGTCCGTCGGCCAGAGCATGGTTAAGCTCGAGAAGTATCAGGGCTTCTCTGCCGACCTGGCAGGAGCCGCAAACCTGCTGCTTGCCACGCTCACCGGTATCCCCGTGTCCTCCACGCACATCAAGACCTGCGCCATCATGGGCGTTGGCGCCGTCAAGCGCCTCTCGGCCATCAACTTCGGCGTGGTCAAGGACATGATGTTCACGTGGTTCTTCACCTTCCCCGCCTGTGGACTCATCAGCTTTGTCATGGCCAGGCTGTTCATGATGTTCCTCTAGTCAAACCGAACGTCCATCCGGACCGCATTACCTCGCCCACCCGTCTTCGCCCCGAAAGGATCACTCATGGCAAAGAAACCCGATTCGTTCTACTTTGACAACTACGTCGCCTGCGCCGACTTCGCCGTTCAGGCAGCCGAGCTGCTCACCAAGATTTTTGAGAACTTTGACCCCGCGCAGATCCACGACATGCTCGAGAAGATGCATGCGATTGAGCATGCAGCAGACAAGAAGCACCATGAGCTCGAAGACGCCCTGCTCACGGCCTTTATCACCCCGCTTGAGCGCGAGGACCTTAACCTCATGAGCTGCTCGCTCGATACCGTGCTCGACCGTATTGAGGGCGTCGTGCAGCGCCTCTACTTCACCAACATCCAGAGCATCCACCCCGATGCCATCGTGATCGCCCACAAGGTGACCGACGCCTGCCGCGCCATGAAGGACCTGATGGTCGAGTTGCCCAACTACCGCAAGTCCAAAACGCTGCGCGAGCTCGTCATCCAGATCAACACCATCGAGTCCGAGGCCGACGAACTCTACATCAACGCCATGCGTAACCTGCACGTCAACGGCAAGGACCCGCTCGAGGTCATCGCCTGGCGTGACGTGTACGCCTTCTTGGAGTACTGCGCCGACTGCTGCGAGAATGTGGCCGATGTCGTGGATTCGATTGTCATGAAGAACAGTTAATTGGGGGTACGCGTCCCACCGGCGAAGGCCCGGCACCTATTTGCTTTCTCTCTCCGGCTGCACGGCAGAGTCGTTCGAAAGTAAATAGGTGTCGGGCCTTCGCCTTGCGTACCGCCATTGGGAACCTTGGCTGATGATTTGAATTCAATGGGGGTTTGGCTGATGCGGCCTTTTATACCTGATTGAATACTTTGGAACTGCACCGAGCGTTTAGGTGGATGGTGCTTTGGGTACCCTTTATTTTACTTTGGATTTGTTTGCTGACTTTGGAAGGTTTGGTTATGGGGTATTTGGATCTGGCTCGGTCTCGGTATTCTTGTCGTTTGTTTGAGGATCGTTCTGTTGAGCAGGCTGTGGTGGATACCATTGTTGAGGCTGGACGCATTGCTCCTTCTGCTTGCAATAATCATCCAACCCGTGTGATGGTGTTGGATACGCCTGAGCTTCTGGAAAAGGCAGCTGCTTGTCAGCCTCGGTTTGCTCGTGATGGGTCCATCTTTGGCGCTCCGCTCATCTTCCTCGTTTGCAGCGTTACCAACGATGCTTGGGTGCGTCCCTATGACCAGATGAACTCCAGCGCTATCGACACCTCGATTGTTTGCGATCAGATGATGATGGAGGCCGAGGAACAGGGCCTGGGAACGTGCTGGGTATGCCATTTTAAGCCCGAGCTAGCCCGCGAGCAGTTCAACCTGCCCGAGGGCGTTTATCCCTACCACATGCTCGTCTGCGGCTATCCCGCCGACCATATCGCCGACCCCGAGCATCGCGAGGCCCGCACCATTCCCCTATCCAATTTCCTCCTCAAGTAGTTTTTGGCCCATGCCCTAAAATCTACCTTTTACCGCTCAAACGTTCGCCGAGTTCTGCCCTATCGCACGCAGAGCTCGGCGTTTTGCTTCCCAACCCGTATACAGCTACAAAAAAGGAGCTCGCAAGCGCGAGCTCCTTTTAAGAGCTAGATTGTAGTTTTGGCGCTAGTCCAGGTCGTCCGCGGCAAAGTTGTCAATCGGGGCGAAGGGGTCGGCCACGGGGACAACCGGATCAGCGACAGGCAGCGGCTCGGCGGCAGGCATGGTCACGGCAGGAGAAGCCGCGGAACCGACCGGCGTAGAAGCCAGCAGATCGGCCGGGAAGGAATTCTGAGCATCGTCCATAAAGTGCTGAATGAGCTTGAGATACTCGGCCTTGAACTCCTCGCGGGAAGCCTTCAGACGGTCAATCTCCTCGAGCTCGGCCTGCTTCTCGGTCAGGGCCTGACGGATGACCTCGCGGGCCTTGGCGTCGGCCTCGTTGCGGATGCGGTCAGCATTCTCGTTAGCGTCGTTGACAATCGCCTCGGCGGTCTGCTGAGCCGCGATGAGAGCGGCGGAAATCTGACGCTCCTGAGCGGAGAAATCGGGAGCGGGAGTAGCGGCAGGGGCAGCCTGAGCGGCAGAATCCTGGGCCTGCGCAAGCTGAGCCTGCGTATCGGCAAGCTGCTGCTCGGTGGCGGTCAGGCGACCCTTAAGATCAACGATCTTGGCAAGCATAGCGTCGACCTCGGAGGACAGGGTCTCCAGGAAGACGTCGACCTCGGCGGGATCGTAGCCGCGCTTGGCCTCAGAGAAGGTCTGAGCCTGGATGTCAGCAGGGGTAATAGCCATAACAAGTTCTCCTTTATCATCGCCTTGGCGCTAAGCGCCCGACATAGGTTACTGAGCCAGTCCTATACGAGTATACCTATAAGTAGCTGCAGAATCAGCTTCTGCACCAACTGCAACGCAATAATCGCAACGACCGGTGAAAAATCGATACCGCCCATCGGCGGCATAAACCGGCGAAACAGGTTGAGCCAAGGGCCGCAAACGCCGTCGAGCACCGCCGCGATATCCTGTAGCAAACCACCCTGCTTCATGGGAATCCACGTCATAAAGCAGTAGACCACAATCAACGTGGAATAAAAATTAAACAGCGTGTTGACAAGCTGAACGATGGTGTAGATGTTGATGGGAATCTCCTCACCTTGTCTTTACTTGAGATAGCCGTCGGCGCGAAGCTTCTTAAGATCCGAATCCTTGACCTCGCAGCCGGCGGGCAGCACCATAAACACGCGATCGCCCACTTCTTTGACCGAAGCGCCCAGGCCGCAGGCAAAGCCATAGCTAAAGTCCAGGACGCGTTTGGCGACCTCGGTGCGAACGCCCACGAAGATCAGCGCGACAGGCTGCTTGGTACGCACGCGGCGCACGACCGTCTCCACGTCGTCATAACTCTCCGGACGAAGAACGTAGGCCGGCAACTGAGGCGTGGCGTTGATGATATTGCTCGCATAGGCAGAGGCATCGCTCGGCGTTGAAGCAGGAGCGGGCACAGCGGCAGCGCGGACCCGAGCGTTCTCGGCGTAGCTTGACGGCGTGTCATAGGCGCCGGGACGATAACCGCCCGCAGCGGCATCCTGAGAGCGCGAAGGCGGATTGTACGTCGTAGCGTGACGGGAGTCGTCGCCGATCAGTTGACCGGAACGCGTGTACACAGCAACCGACTCAGCCTCTCCGCGGCGTGTCTGCCCCAGCAGTCCATTGCTCGGTTCATCTTGCGTGTAGAAGCCCTCGCCCGAAGCACCGCTGTAGCCGTTGTTCTGATAGCCGTCGTCATAGCCGTCATCGTAACCGTAATCATCATCCTGGCCATAACCCTGGTCATAACCCTGCTGGCCGCCTAGGTGCATTTTATTTTTAATTTCGTCAAGGAAACCCATGGTTGTGTCCTCTCACGGTCTAATGCAGGCGCTCTGACAATCAGCGCGCACTTCAGGCTCTTATTTTACTTCAAACTCCGGGCTAAATACTACCCTGCCCAGGCGAACAAGCGTCGAGCCTTCCTCAAGGGCAGGCTCAAAGTCCTCGCTCATGCCACAAGAAAGCTCAGGTAGACACAGATCGGGTTGTGCCGTCTCCAGCTCATCCCTCAACTCACGCAGCCCGGCAAAGGTGCGGCGCGCCACATCCTTATTCCCCCGGGGCGCCATGGTCATAAGCCCCTGCACACAAATTCCCTCAAGCTCCGCAAGCTCGCCGGCGGAGGCACGAATCTCATCGGGTGAAAAGCCGCCCTTGGACTCCTCGCCGCTTACATTAACCTCTATCAGCACCCGCTGAGGAGCAGAAAGCTCGCCCGCCTCAATCTTGCGGACGGCACGGCTCGAGATAGCCTGCGCCAAATGAAGCGACCCCACCGAATGAATCAGCTCGGCCGCACCCAGCACCGCATTGATCTTGTTGGTCTGAAGATTACCGATCATATCGAAGCACACCTCGGGCAGCTCCGGATGCTCCGCCAGCCCCGCAAGCTTGCGAACAAGCTCCTGCGGACGGTTCTCGGCAAAATGACGATACCCTGCCTGGATAGCGGCAACGGTCTCATCGACGCCAACGGTCTTGGAGACGGCAATCAGACGTGCGGCATTGTGTGGACGGCCCGCGCGATCGAGTGCGGCATAAAAGCGTTCGAGAATCTGCTCGCGGCGAGCGCGCATCACGTTCAAATAATTATCCATTGCCAATCGCCTCCGCAGACAGACGTACAAGTAGTCCCATGCTAACGCAAGAGCGCGGCCCTGCATGTGCAAGGCCGCGCTCACTTAGGTATTTACAATCTTTCGACGAACGGAGCTACCCTACTCCTCGTCATCCTCGGTATCGTCCTCGTCCTCGAGGTGCTCGAGCAGGTAGCGAAGACCCTCGCTCACCTCGTTAGCGGGCACCTTGGCAACAAAGCGCGCATCGACAGCGGGCCTCATGATGACGCCCTCGCCCGAAGGTACGCGCATGCTCTCGAGCTCATCCTCATCCGTACGGGCGATATCGCCGGCGTTCATGCGCTGGCCGGTCAAAAGGAAGGTCAGACGGCAGGCGGCATCGATGGAAATCGAGGCGATGCGATCGAGGTAGCGCGAAACCATGATGGCGCGGCGCAGATCGTCATAGTTGCTGTCGTCGTCCATAAACTCGCCCGCGTCCATGCGGTTGAAGGTACGGAAGAACTTCTCATAGGCCGCATGCACCGGCTCGTCCTCGACGGCCAGGTTGCAGATGATGGACATATCGTTGGTGACGAGCGCGGAAAGCGACGAGCCCAGCACCTGGTATACGGCTTCGGCCTCGGCCTCAACCGTACCGACGAGCTCCTGGGGCAGCGAGATATCGGCCTTGACCATATGACGCGTGGCGCGGCAGATCTGGCGAACCTTATCGGTCATGCGCTGCAGGTTAAAGTCGACGTAGATGATTGTCTGCAGCAAGCGGAAGTCGGAGGCGACCGGCGACTGCGTAGCGATCAGGTTGTAGCACACGGCCTCCAGGTTGGCGCAGCGCGCGTCAATCGAAAGCGTGCGCTTCTTGGTCTTGGTGGCGAGCTTGCGGTCGTCGGTCACATAGGCCTTCACGGCGTCGTGAAGAGCCAGGTCTACAGCCTCGTAGATGCTCAACATCTCGTGACGAGCCTCGACGAGCTGACGGGAAAACAGTTTGCGCATGGTTCACTCCAATCAGTTGGGTGCGGTCATGCCGCCCGCACAGTGAATACGCACCGGACCAGGTCCGATCGGCTTGGGACTAGTCGCACCGATCAGCCAAAGCGGCCGGTGATATAGTCTTCCGTCCGCGAATCCACCGGGCTGGTGAAGATCGCGTCGGTTTGACCATACTCGATGAGCGTGGCGGGCTCGCCGGCAACCTCCTGCAAGAAGAAGGCGGTGTAGTCGCTAATGCGAGCTGCCTGCTGCATTGAATGTGTGACGATGATGATCGTCATCTCGGGCGCCAGCTCGGCCATCAGATCCTCGACCTTGGAGACGGACGTGGGGTCGATGGCGGAGCAGGGCTCGTCCATCAGAAGGACATCGGGCTGCACCGCGAGCACACGCGCGATGCACAGACGTTGCTGCTGACCGCCCGAGAGCGCCAAACCATCCTTGTTGAGCTGATTGGATACCTCTTTCCAGAGGTTGGCGCGCTTGAGCGATTCTTCCACGATGTCATCGAGGTCGCTTTTGCTAGTCACGCCCTGCAGACGAGGGCCAAAAGCAACATTCTCGTAGATGGATTTAGGGAACGGGTTGGGCTGCTGAAAAATCATGCCCACGCGGCGGCGAAGGTCGACCGGGTCGACGCCCTCGGCATAGATATCGTTGCCGTCGAGCGTCATGGTGCCCTCGACGCGCGTGCCCTCGATAAGGTCGTTCATACGGTTGATACAGCGCAAAAACGTCGATTTACCGCAGCCCGAAGGGCCGATAAACGAGGTAATGGCGTTTTTGGCGATGTTGAGGTCGAGACCCGTCAGCGCATGAAAGTCACCGTACCAAAAGTTGAAATCCTTGGCCGTGATGGCCGCTTGCTCCAGCGTGGGAGCGGACTGATAGACGGACATGGGACTCCTTAACTAGCGGCGTTTGCGCGACAGATAACGCGCAAACAGGTTGAAGGCCAGAATAATCGCCATCAGCAAAAGCGCGGTGCCGTAGGCTGCGTTCATGTTGATGCCGTCATTGGCAAGCAGATAAAGGTGAACGGTCATGGGACGGCCGGAATCGAGCGGCGAAATAGGCAGGTTGATGGCCTGGCCCATGGTGTAGAGCACCACGGCGGTCTCGCCGATGGCGCGGCCGATGGCAAGTACGATGCCGGTGGCGATGCGGCCAAAAGCCGAAGGAAGCACGATCTTGGAGACGACCTGCCACTTGGTGGCACCCAGGCCATATGCGCCCCAACGGATATAGCGCGGAACGGCGCGGATTGCCTCCTCGGTGGTACGCATGACAATGGGCAGCATCAGAAGTGCGAGCGCCAGGGCGGCCGAAACCATCGAAAGACCCAGGCCCATGGCCTCGACAAACAAGGCGTAGCCAAAAAGGCCCATAACAATGGAGGGCACCGAGGCCAGGGCATCGGCAGCATAGCGAATGATGTCGACAACCTTGCCCTGCTTGGCATACTCGGCCAGATAGACCGCAGCCAAGACGGCAACCGGCGTGCAGATGAGCATGGCGAGCGCCGTCACGTAGACGGTCGAGACGATAGTGGGCCAAATGCCGCCCTCGGCGTTTACGCCCTGCGGCCAGCCAAAGATAAAGTCGAGCGAGATGTGCGGCAGACCGTTGATAACTACATAGGCGATGATGGCGACCAGCACCAGCGTGGTGATATAGGCCGCGGCACGAAACACGCCGAGCATAATCTTGTTGGACAGATCCTTGTTGATGCGGCCCTTCTTACCATGGGAAAGGGCACGCTTGATGCGTTCGCGCGACGAGGTCGTATCGACCGTCGTGTCAACGGAATCGGACATAGCCTACCCCCTCTTCTTCTTGGAAATCAGACGGACGATGCCCACCAATGCGGCGGAAATGATAAACAGGACCACGCCCATGCCAAACAGAGCCGAGCGGTGCAGGCCCGAGGAATAGCTCATGTCGAGCGCGATCTGGCTCGTGAGCGTCGAGATGGGGCTCGAGATGCTGTCCGGGATGACCGGAGCGTTGCCAACGACCATGAGCACGGCCATGGTCTCACCGATGGCACGACCCATGCCCAAGACAATCGCATCGACGATGCCCAACTTGGCTGCAGGCAGCACGACCTTGTAGATGGTCTGCCACTTGGTGGCACCCATGGCATAGGATGCCTCGCGAATGCCCATGGGAATGGAATTGAGGGCATCGATGGTGAGCGTGGTGATGGTGGGAACGATCATGATGGCGAGCACGAACCACGCCGTCAGCGCACCAAAGCCAAGACCGCCGGTCAGCTGCGCGATAAACGGACGGATGATGACCATGCCAAAGAAACCGTAGATGATGGAGGGGATACCCGCCAGCAGGTCGACGGCGGGGCTGATGAGACTGCGCACGCGCTTGCCGGCGATCTCGACCAGATACACGGCCGTGCCCACACCCAGGGGCACACCCATGGCGAGCGCACCGACCGTCACCAGACCAGAGCCCGCCAGCAGCGACATGATGCCGTAGTGGCCCTCGGAGGGCGCCCACGTAAAGCTAAAGAAGTCCGCCAGACCGATGTCGGTAAAGACGGGCAACGCCGAGTACGTGGTAAAGACAAAAATCAGGATGACGGTGACGACCGCCAAGAACGCGCAAGCAAAGAAGATCCACTGCAGCGCCTTCTCTTTGAGATAGGTGCTGCGCGACACCAACGCCAACTCACGCTTTTTGGGCGCCTGAGCCTCTCGCTCAATCTGGGGGGTTTCCTGTGCTTCCATGCTACTCACTCCCCTTTCCGTCGTTGGTGACGGGAATAAAGCCCGCCTCGCGAATCTGCTTGTCCATCTTCTCCGACGTCACATAGTCAATGTAGTCCTGTGCACGCTGCGAAGGCGTACCCTTCACAAAGAAGTAAAGGTCGCGCGAGATGGGATAGCCGCCACTTGCGACCGTCTTCTCGGATGCCTCGACATGGTTGACCGAAACAGCCTTAACCGAAGTCTTAGCGTTGAGGCTCTCGACAAAACCCAGCGAGATGTAGCCAATAGCACCACGTGAACGGGACACGACATCGCGCACCTGGCCCGTGCCCGAAAGAACGGCAGAGCGACGATCGAACGGCGTGCCGTCCATCACGATGGTACGGAAGGCCTCGCGCGTACCGGACGCCTCATCGCGGTTAATAACCTGAATCTTCAGGTCCTCTCCGCCGACTTCCTTCCAGTTGGTAATCTTACCGGCGTATATGTCACGAAGCTGCTCGGTCGAGAGGTTGTCGACCGGATTATCGTCGTTCACGATGACTGCGATGCCGTCGTGCGCGATTACAATCGGGGTCAGGCCCAGATTCTGCTCGTCGGCATTGAGGCCACGAGACGAGCTGGCGATGTCAGCCGTGCCGCTGCTGACGGCCTCGATACCGGCAGAAGAGCCAAGGCCAGAGACGAGCACGTCGGTGCCGGTCTCCTCCTTAAAGCCCTCGGCCGCAATCTCGGCAATGGGAAGGCAGGTGGTCGAGCCGGCCACGGTGATAGAAGACGTGGAAGATCCCGAGGAGCAGGCACACAGCGTAAGCGTGAGCACTGCCGCGCTTAGGACCGATGCGATCTTTCTCATAGCATCACGCCGATCGCAGCATGGCGCCCACAGGTGCCGCCCTCGTTGCGGTAGGAATAAAAGCGGTCGTTCTGACGAACGGTGGAGAGCTTGGTGTCCACAATGCCGTTCGCTTCGACGCCGGCGTCCATCAGCGCCTCGCGAATGGCGGCGGAAAGATCGAGCATACGAGAAGCGGCAGCATCGATGCACGCGAACTCGGAGGCAAAGCGGTCCATAAGTTCTTGGGACACCTCGTACTCGTCACCCAGGATATGGGGCCCAATATAGGCAGAGATGTCGTCTGGCTTGCAGCCAGCCGCCTCGCAGAGCGCTTGGCACGCCTTGGCGGAAATGCGCGCAATCGTGCCCTTCCAGCCAGAATGCACCACGGCAAAGCCGCCGGGAGCCACCAGCACAACGGGAACACAATCGGCAAAGCAAAGCATCACGGGCACCTCATGCGCCGTGCAGACGAGGGCATCGCAGCCCTCGGCAATCTGCTCGCGAATGTTCTCGAGATCATCGGCGCCGTTCGAGGTCACCGTCACGACATTGTCACCGTGTACCTGATTGGGGACAAGCAGGTTGTGCTCGCACTCGGCGGCACCCATGGCCTCGAGTACGCGGCGACGATTTTCTTGAACGGCAAAGGGGTCATCGCCAACATGCGAGCCCAGATTGAGTGAGGAGTACGCATCTTCGGAAACACCGCCAGTGCGTTCGGTGAAGGCAAAGCGGACATCGTGCGTCGCGCCCTCTACCAACGTAACTCCATCATGGTCGACACGCGAAACGTTGTCCGCACGTGCTGCCATACTAAAGCCTCCTAATAACACGAGTATCGCGGCCAAGCCGCAGCAGTCCGTGCCATACGGCTGCCATACTTCTACAAAAGGATACCCGCAGCGGTAGGAACCAAACGTAAGGGGAACGTAAAGAGATTGGAGACTTTCGTTTACAAACGAGAAACAAAACGGGGTGCATCCAAATGGACACACCCCGTGCAGGTCGTTGAGAAAAACGAACTAGAAGCTACCACGCTTAAGGAAGTCGGGAAGCTCAAACTGGTCGTTACCAAAATTGGGAAGCTCCGTACCGCCGACATTGCGGGTCGGGGCAGACTGAGCCGAGCTTGCAGCGGGAGCGGTACGCTGAGGCTCGACAACGGAAGCCTTGCTCTGGGACTGCTGGGCAGCGAAGAGCTCGTCCTGACGGTTGACATTAGAGTCGGAGAAGCCCGTAGCGATAACGGTGATGCGCACCTGATCGCCCAGGGACTCGTCGACAACGGTACCGAAGATGATGTTGGCCTCGGGATCGACGGCGTTGGCGACAACGTCGGCAGCGTCGCTGATCTCTTGGATGCCCAGATCCTTGGAGCCGGCGATGGAGAGCAGGACGCGCGTAGCACCATCGATAGAGCTCTCGAGCAGCGGGCTGGAAATAGCCTGCTGGGCGGCGTCGACGGCACGGGTGTCCCCAGAAGAAGTACCGATACCCATCATGGCGGTGCCGGCCTGCTTCATGATGGTCTTAACATCAGCGAAGTCCAGGTTGATGATGCCCGGGACGGTGATGAGGTCGGTGATGCCCTGGGTGCCCTGGGAAAGGACGCCATCGGCAATAGCGAAGGCCTCGAGCATGGTGGTCTTCTTCTCGGCGATGTCGAGCAGTTTGTCGTTAGGGATAACGATCATGGTGTCGACGCAATCGGAAAGGGTCTTAATGCCCTCTTCGGCGCTCTTCTTACGCTTGCGGCCCTCGAAGGTGAAGGGCTTGGTCACGACGGCGACGGTCAGCGCACCGACCTCGTTCATCGCGATATCGGCAACGATGGGAGCGGCGCCGGTGCCGGTGCCACCGCCCTCACCGCAGGTGATGAACACCATGTCGGCGCCAGCGAGTGCCTCGGCGATGTCATCGCGGGACTCATCGGCAGCCTTGCGACCAACCTCGGGGTTGGCGCCAGCGCCCAGGCCGCGGGTAAGGTCGGTACCGATGTGGACCTTGATATCGGCATCAGAGATCGCGAGCGCCTGAGCATCGGTGTTGATGGCAACAAACTCGACGCCACGAATGCCCTCTTCGATCATTCGATTGACCGCGTTGGTACCGCCGCCGCCGACGCCGACCACCTTAATGACGGCAAGGTAGTTGTTGATCTCTGTCTCGTGCATGTCGGTCCTCCGAACAAAGGTTATAGCCATAGCATGGGTTGACCCCTGCGCACATTAACCTTCAGGTTGAAAGTAAATGCAAAGGTAAACCGTATTATGTTTGCACATTATGAACGTATCAGTCAAATAATTGACCGTGAAAACCAAACAAACCAGATAAACGGCGTGGTATGGCCCCTCAACAAAGCCACGCACCGACGCTAAGCGGTCGGTGCGTTTCTAAACGTATAGTTGCCGGGAGACCGAACGTTGATGTAGGTTACGCCCTCTACCTGCGACAGAAGCTTGGTCACGACGCGTTCCTTCTTGGCGATATCATCAGAATCGCCCAGCGAGACCTCAACGCCATTATCAAGATTCGCCGAGATGGCCTCGACCGAAGGTATAGAAATATCCTTGATCTGCGCCAAGAATTCGCCGGAAAAACCACGCACGTAATCCAGGCCCGCTTTAACGGCCTTGGAAGAAACAGCCCGCCCCGAGACCGGCTCGACATCAGCCGAGACATCGGTAAGCAGCACGGCCCCGTAGTGCTTGGCCAGCGCCAACGCAGCATCGATACCGCTCAATGTGTTGGCGCCCTCACCCGAGGTGACGACATTTCCCTGGTCGTCCACCTCCACAGAGGTCGAAAGCGGTGCGATCCAGGTGTCATCGTCGCCGATGGCCCAGGCAAGATCGTCGGAACTTATATAAGCGATCGCGGTGACCTTGCGCTCCGTCGGCGTAATGACGAGCGTGTGGGGAAACTGCCGTTGAACGTCCACGCCCGAAACCCACGGGTTCTGCTTGAGATCTTCGGTAATCTGGTCGGGATTTACGTTGAAGAGCGATGTGTTCTCGGGCAGACTGATCAGCTGCATGGCATCGTGCTTGGTCACATGCTCACTGCCCTCGATCTGAATATCGGTAGCGGCAAACAGGCCGGAATTGATAACGACGATGGCAACGACGGCAAGCACGGCCACAGCCGCCAAGATACCGCCCACGATTTTGCCCTTGCCCTTAACGGCAGAGGCGGCCTCGGACGTCTTACTCGCCATGGCGCCAAGCGACGACAGCGGATTGATACCCTTATTTGTCGCAGGTGCCTTAGTGGCGGGCACCGACGTCAACGAGCGCGGCTTGGCAGCGCCCAACGTACGACCGGGATGCGTCGCTTTAGCCCCCAGCGAGGGCTTGGGCGTCACTATGGGGCGAGAGGGCTTGGCACCCATCGCCGACTTAGACGTCACCGAGGGGCGCGGAGCCGGGTGAACCGTCTTTTTTGCGGCAGGGCGTCCACCAAGTTGCGAGCCGACGACCGGACGTTTGGCGGACCGTACGGATCCAGCGGGCTTGGAGGACACAGGGGGCTTGCGTTGAGGCTGGACGGGTGCGCCGGAACGCCCTCCGGCGCGGCGGAAGGTAGGTTTCGATGCTCTAGAAGCCGAGGAATTTGACTTCCGGTCTGAGCTCGATGCCATACGCCTCCCTCACCTTTCCGTGCACATGCCTGATAACCGCGGCCACGTCATCGGCCGAGGCGGTACCGTTATTAACGATAAAATTAGCGTGTACGGGCGAAACTTCCGCACCGCCAACCGAAAAACCCTTTAATCCACAATCCTCAATCAGCTTGCCAACGCTCGCGTCGGGTGGATTGCGAAAGACCGACCCGCAAGAAGCGCGACCCATGGGCTGCGTGCGTTTGCGCCTCGTCAGGTACCGCTCCATACGATCGCGAATGTCGGCCTTAGGCGCAGGCTTGAGCTTAAGCACGCACTCGAGAATAATCTCGTTACGCGGCAGGCTGCACTCACGGTAGCCCCAGGCAATCTCGGACCCCGCATAATGCTTAATGCCGGATGCCGGGTCAAACGTGACCACATCCTCGACAAGCGAACCTATCCACTCGGTACGCGTACCGGCGTTCATAGATACGGCGCCGCCGACCGAGCCGGGGATGCCAACCGCAAACTCAAGGCCCGAAAGCCCGCGCGACAGGGCATCGTTGACCAAACGTGCGAACATAACGCCCGCGCCAACGGTCAGCGTGCAACCGTCCTCGGCAACAACGGTGCGCTGAAACTCACGCCCCAGCGAAATGACGGCGCCGCGATAGCCCGCATCGGCAACGAGCAGATTAGATCCCTTGCCGATAATGACCCACGGCACCTGCTCACGGTCGAGCACTGCCACGGCACGACGAAGGGCATGATAGCTATGGCACGTCACGAAGAGGTCGGCCTTGCCGCCGATACGATAACTCGTATGACGCGCAAGGCGTTCATCCTCGACTACATCCGTGTCGATCATGCCCGAAAGCGCCATGACGGCGTTAAACAGACCCATAGGGGCTAAGCGTCTTTCTTGGCAGTCAGATACTCGATGAACTCAGGGCCAACGGTCGTAACGTCGCCGGCGCCCATAGTAAGCAGCAGATCGCCCTCACCTACCATCTTCTCGAGCTCACGATTGAGCTCGAGACGGCTGGAGCAGTACACGACCTCCTTGCCAGGGTGCTTGGCGCGCACAGTGTCAGCGAGCATCTTAGAGGTTACGCCCGGAATCGGCATCTCGCCGGCAGAGAACACATCGATGAGCAGCAGCTTATCGGCATTGGCGAAGGCATCGGCAAAGTCATCGCACAGCGCCTGCAAACGCGAATAGCGGTGCGGCTGGAACACGACGTCAACATGCTTATAGCCCAGCGACGAGGCGGCGGCAAGCGTCGCCTTGATCTCGGTGGGGTGATGGCCGTAGTCATCGACCACGGTGATGCCGTCAATATCGCCCACATGGGTAAAGCGGCGGCGAACGCCCTCAAAGCTCGAAAGCGCCTCGGCTGCGGCGTCGACGTCGAGACCCAGGACATGGGCAACGGTTAGCACTGCCGTGGCGTTGAGCATGTTGTGGCGACCGGGGTTGCTCTTGATCTCGACAGCATGCTCGGTCCCATCCTCAAAGCGAACGGTAAAGTCGCTCTGAATGCCCTTGACATCCGGATGTACGCAGACGACGTCGTTGGTTTCGGCAAAGCCATAGGAAAGCACGTGGCGACCCGTCGACTTGGCGAGTTCGACCAGATGCGGGTCCTCACCGCAAACGATGACGGTACCGCTCTCTCCAACCAGGCCCATAAACTTGGCAAAGGTGGCCTCGATCTCCTCGATGCCCGAGTAGTGGTCGAGATGGTCGGCCTCGACGTTGGTCACGATGACCACGTTGGGGTTCAGGAACAGGAACGAGCTGTCGGACTCATCGGCCTCGGCGACAAAGTAGTCACCCGAGCCGTTCTTTCCGTTGGTATCGTAACCCTCGACGATACCGCCGATCAAAAAGCTGGGATCCAGACCCATGCGGTCGAGCATGGTGGCACACATCGAGGACGTCGTGGTCTTGCCGTGCGTACCGGCAACAGCGATGGTGGTGTAGCCGTGGCCCAGAGCCGAGAGCATCTTGGCGCGGGGCCACACAGGAATACCGAGCTCGCGAGCACGCACAAGCTCGGGGTTGGACTCGGGAATAGCGGTAGAGACCACGACCACGTCGGGCTTGACCTCATCGATCGTGGCGGCCTCGTGGCCCACATGAACCTTCACGCCAGCACGGGTAAGCTGACGAATGTAGCGCGAGGTCTTAAGGTCGGAACCGGTAACGGCATAGCCACGCTCGTGCAAAACGAGAGCGATGCCGCTCATGCCGGCGCCACCGATACCGATAAAGTGGGCGCTCTTGAACTCGGGCGCGGAGGTTGCAGTCTGGGAATCAGCCATGTGCTCGTGTACTCCTTGCGTAAACACTGCCTGTAACCCGTTAACTGTACCGCACCTACCGCATCCGCGCGAGCGCAAGCTCGATATCCCGTCTAACTAACGCAAACCCTCTACCGCATCGGCCAAAAGTGCGGCGGCGCGGTCCTGAGCCAACCCGCGCGCCGCCTGACGCATGGCATCGCGCGCTGCGGCGTCATCGACCAGATGCAGCAGCTCCTCGGCAAACGCCGGAGCATCGATATCGGCATCGGCACAAAGCACGCCGGCACCGGCATCGACCAGATAACGCGCATTGGTCGTCTGGTGGTCGGCCGTGGCATGCGGATACGGCACGAGCACCGAAGGCACGGCGAGGGCGGCAATCTCGGCCACGCTCGAGGCGCCGGAGCGCGAGAGCACCAGGTCAGCTGCAGCTAGCATGTCGCCCATGTTGTCAATGTAGGGCTGGACGCGATAGCGCTTCATCTCATCGGACGTCAGCGCCAAAGCACGCTCGGTGTCCTCAAAGCCGTCGGCTCCCGTCGAATGCAAAATGTAGAGATTCTCGCGGGTCAGCAGCTCACTCTTGAGCGAGGCTACGCGCTCGTTGAGATGCTGAGCACCGAGCGAACCACCAAAGACGAGCAGCAGCACAGCGTCCTCGGGCACGCCAAGTGCCTCGCGGCCGCGGGCGCGATCGCCCTCAATGACCGAGCGGCGCACCGGATTACCGGTCATAAGCACATGCTCGGGGTCGCCCGCGCGCTCAAAGACAGAGCGCGCAGCCGGCACCGAGATACACACGCGGGCGGCATGGGAGCTCATCATCTTATTGGCCAGGCCCGGAACAGAGTTCTGCTCGTGCAGCAGATACGGAACGCCCGCATCCTTGCACCAGCCCAGCAGCGGGACCTCGACGTAGGCACCAAAACCGATAGCCGCATCGGGCTTGCCAACCTTTGAGAAATGGCTGGCGAGCGAGCGCTTGGCCTTATTGACGCGCCACAGCGAGCTCAGCGCGGTCCAAGGACGGGAGCGGTCGAAGCCCGTGACCGTGATAGGTACAAAATCGAACCCGGCCTCGGGAACCAAACGACCCTCGAGCTTGTGCGACTGGCCCACGAACACAACATGATGTCCGCGGTCGCGCAACTCCTCAGCCAAGGCAAGCGCAGGGTTGATATGTCCCGCCGTGCCGCCGGCTGCGATAGCAACGGTCATCTTATCGGTCATGAAAATCCCTTCGTACGCGCGGTCCCTGATCGTCGGTGCGCAGACGCGCCGATGGGTCCGAATTCAAATTGATTCGATTATATCCGCCGCCCGAGCTTCGGGGGTTCGGGCGTTGGGGACGCCCCTGCGGAGCCGTTCGCGGGCGCGGACGAGCCGCCGGCTCGGACGCAGAGCCATCCAAGACGGTAAAACCGTTGCGCGAAGGGCGATCGCCGCGCACATGGGGCACGCCGGCGGTGCTCTCGTCCATAACGGCAAAGCTCTCGCGGCGACGGTCGTACTCATCACGACGGGCGCTCTCGTGCGAGACGCGCAAGATCAGCCCCGCAAGCATAAGCGATACGATAATCGACGAACCGCCGTAGCTGATAAACGGCAGCGGCTTACCCGTCATGGGAAACACGTTGAGGATGCCCAGCGCATTGATCAAAAACTGTACCGCGAGAATGACTGCGGAACCCGATGCCATGAGCGCTCCGCGACGGTCCGCAGCCTGCTCGGCAATGCGAAACGCTGAGTAAATCAGCATCGCAAAGACCAAGAAGAGCAGCACGGTCCCGACAAAACCGACCTCCTCGCCGATAATGGCCAGAATATAGTCGTTGTGTGCCTCGGGCAGATACGAGTACTTCATGGTGGAGTTACCGATGCCACGGCCGAACAAGCCACCCGAAGCAAACGCCATGATGGCAAGCGTTGCCTGATAGCCATCGCCATACTCGTCGGCCCAAGGGTTCAGGGCAACCTGAACACGCACCATGCGGTACGGCTCTGCAACAAGCGCAAACACACTCACGACAATGACGAGAATGATCACGCCGATGATAAACTTGGGGTCTAGGCCCGCAAATAACGCCATACACATGAGGGTCAGCGAGATGATCAAGACGGTGCCATAATCGGGCTGGATAAAGATCAAAAAGAGCGAAATGCCCAAGTAGACGACCATCTTGCGAAGGAACTCGTTGATGTTGCCACCGGGCGAAAAGAAACGGTCGAGTATGATGGCCGAATACGCGATGGCAAACGGCTTTAAAAACTCAGACGGCTGGAACTGAATACCGGCGATGTTGAGCCAGCGCGTGGCGCCACGGCTGCCACTGCCGACAAGAAATACCGCAAACAGCAAGAGAATCATGCCCATAAGGAAAACCCTAAGTACATCTTCCCCAAACCAGCTGTCCGGCAAGACGCGAACGATCGCAACCATGGCAAGCACGCCAACCCCGGCAAAGGTAGCCTGTCGAACCAGGAAATACGTCGCCGAGCCGTTCTCGTGCAATGCCTCGACCGATGACGCCGAGTACACCATCAGCAGACCAAAGCACACTAAAGTAAACAGGCACGCCATGAATATCAAACGAGGGCGCATGATGCGGGCGGGGACGCCGGCAATATAGCGTTCGCTGAGCGTCTGCCCGCCGCGACCGGAACGCGGCGTACTGCGCTGCGAGGAAGCACGGTCCGAGTCGGGCCTCCTCATACCTTGTCGGGGGCTCTCCTCTCTCACCGGCGGCCCCTATTCCATTTGCGATTTCGCTGCGGCGGCGAGCTGGGCCACGTAGTCCTTAAACACGCGGCCGCGCTCCTCGTAGCCCGAGAACTCATCGAACGAAGAACAGGCGGGAGAAAGCAGGATCACGTCGCCTCGGCTCGACAGCGAACGGGCAACGTCGACGGCGTCGCGCAGGTCGTCAGCCTGAGCGATATCAACGTCACCATCGACATCGGCCTCGTCCATAGCGGCGGTAAAGCGCTCGCGCGCATCGCCAAAGCAGACGACCGATCGCACGTTGTCCATGACAACGCGGGCGAAGGACTCGAGTGGCGTGCCCTTATCGTGACCACCGAGCAGCAAGATCACGTCGTCGTCGGGAAACGCCGTCAGGGCCTTTTCGACCGCATCGGTGTTCGTTGCCTTGGAATCGTTGACGTAGCGCACGCCATCGATCTCGCCACAGGGCTCAACGCGGTGCTCCAGCGGCTGGAATGAGGCCAGGCCGCGACACACACCGTCGACATCGGCACCGACGGCCAGGGCAGCCGTGGCAGCGCACAGGGCATTGATGACATTGTGATGTCCGGAGATTTTGAGCTCGGACGTGGCGATGAGCGGGGTCTCGACGCCCTTCAGGCGAATGATCATCTTGCCATCGCGCACAAATGCGGCGTCCTCGCCCGCAGGCTCGTCAAAGGCGACCTTGCAGATGCGACGACCCGGCGTGTAGACATACTCATCGAATTCATGGATACCGGCATCCTCGACGTCGATAACCACAAGGTCATCATCGACCATATTCTCGAAGAGCTTAATCTTGGCGAGCGCATAGTTCTTATGGCTCTTGTGCCAGCCCAGATGGTCGGGGGTAATGTTGAGCAGCACCGCCACACGGGGGTGAAGCTCCTGGGTCGTTGCGATCTGATAGCTCGAAAGCTCAGCTACAAACCACTCGTTATGCGCGCGGTCGTCGATTTCGTTCACCGGAGGCTCACCGATATTACCGACAGCAACGCTCGCCTCGCCCGCTGCCTTAAGCAGGTAGTCGGTCAGCGACGTGGTGGTTGTCTTGCCGTTGGTGCCCGTGATGGCGATCCAATTTTGGGGAGACAGACGGTAGGCAAACTCGGGCTCACCCATGATCTGGGCAGCGTGATCGTGGCCAGCCTTAAAGAATGCCGAGAACTCCGAGATGCCCGGACACGTCACGCATACATCAAACGCGCCCTCGACCTGCTCGGTTCCGTAGACAAACGATACCCCGCGCGCCTCGAGCGAGCGCGTGGCATCATTGGGCTCGGACGTGCCGCCACCGTACACGGTAACGGTACTCACGCGCTCGGGGTGCGCAAGCGCCCAGCGAGCGACATCTAGACCGGACTTACCCTGGCCCAAGACGAGCAGGCTAAAGGAATCTGCAAGAGGCATGAAAAACCACTATCCCAACTGGAAAAACAGGGCAAGGCCCAGAGCGCCAAAAGCGGCAGCGACAATCCAAAAACGGATGACGACCTTAGTCTCGGCCCATCCCTTCTTCTCGAAATGATGATGAATGGGCGCCATAAGGAAGACGCGCTTATGCGTAAAGTGGAAGTAGACGACCTGAATCATGACCGACAGGGTCTCGACGATAAACAGGCCGCCGATGATGAGCGAGACGACCTCGGTGTTGGTCATAATGGACGTGCAGGCAAAGGCTGCACCCAAGGCAAGAGAGCCGGTATCACCCATAAAGATGCTCGCCGGATAGCAGTTGAACCAAAGGAAGCCCAGGCAAGCACCAGCACATGCGGTACAGAAGATAGACAGGTTTACGTCACCGTGCAAAAACGCCATGGCAGCCATGGCAAGCATGGCAATCATGGAGGTGCCACCGGCAAGGCCGTCCAGGCCATCGGTCAGGTTCACTGCATTAGAAAGACCGGCGATCATCAGCCAGCAAAAGACGATATAGAGCCACGGAAAGGTAAGGCCACCAATGGTGGTCGAGAAGATACCGAGGTCAATCGTCAGACCGCCGGGAAAACGAATCTCGGGGGCAACGCCGCACCAGCTGACGGCAAGCACGGTAAACGTGACGCAGATAATGGTGAGACCGATCATCTTGGCGTGGGGCGTCAGGCCGAGCGAACGACCGTGCGTGACAGAGGTCAAATCGTCGATAAGGCCCAGAACGCCGGTTGCAAGCGTGGCAAGCAGCACGAGCACAAGCTCGGTGGTGAGCTTGCCCATCAAAAGGCACGTCAGCGAAACGGCTACGAGAATGACAACGCCGCCCATGGTGGGCGTGCCCTGCTTAATCAGGTGGCGTTTGGGTCCATCGGCGCGGACCTGCTGGCCGATACCCTCGACCTTAAGAAGCTTGATCCACCACGGCATGAGCAGCAGCGCAATGGCGGCGGCGAGGCCAAGTCCCAAAAAGGCCTGGTATGTAGGATACGCGGGGTTCCCGAACATGGGCTAGCACACACCTTCCACAAAGCGGTCGAGCTCGACAAAGCGAGAGCCCTTGACCAGCACAACGTCATGTTTCTCAAGTGCGCCGGCCATACGGTCGAGCACCTGCTGATAATCGGAGAACACCTGGATGCGGTCCTCGTCCATGCCCATCATGCGCGCGGCTTCGGCCATACGAGCGGCCAGCTCACCGCCCACGCACGCCAGCATATCGAGCTTCTTAGCCGCGGCATAGGCGCCCACCAGCTCATGCATGCGGGGGGCCTCGTCGCCCATTTCGCCCATCTCGCCCAGAATCGCCATTCGAGAGCCAGAACACGAAAGCGAGCACAGCAGGTCAAGGCCAGCAGCCATGGATTCGGCGCTGGCGTTATACGAGTCGTCGATAATGCGGGCACCGCTCTTGGCGTGTTTGATCTCCTGACGATGACCGGTAATCGCGATACCCCTAAAGGCAGCATCGATCTGCTCGGGGGTCACACCCAAACGATAGGCAACTGCGGCGGCCTTAACGGCATTGGGAACGGACTGGACGCCGGGAATGGCGAGCATGGTGTCAACGGACTCACCCATACCAAAGTCAAGCGTAAAGACCGGGCGGCCCTCATCATCAATGTGAATGCCGCGGGCGCAAACCTCATCAACATCCGAAACACCCGCCAGCATCACGTCGATACCCGCGGGCTCGGCAAACGTCTCACGAATGAATGGGGTGAAGTCGTCTTCGCCGCCCAAAACCAGCAACGGGAGAAGGTCGTCGGCGGCACACATGCCCCCAACAATCTCGGACTTAGCGCGGGCGATATTCTCGCGACTTCCCAGGATTCCAATATGAGAGGTGCCGATCTTGGTCACGATGGCAAGGTTGGGATTGGCGGACCGAGAAAGGCGCTCGATCTCGTGAAAATGGTTCATACCCATCTCGAGAACCAGCACCTCGGTGTCGGCAGGAGCGGCCAAAACCGTGAGCGGCATACCGATCAGATTGTTAAAATTACCCTTGGTGGCCCAAACGCGATAGCGCTTGGCAAGCACTGCCGCAAGGACATCCTTGGTCGTCGTCTTACCGATAGAGCCGGTAATACCAACCACTAGGCAGCCAAGCTGCGTGCGATAGGCATGTGCCAGGCGCAGCAAAAATTCCTCGGGATCATCGGTGTGTAGGATGGCGCAGCCCTTACGCTGAGCCAGCGATACAAGCTCGGCGTTGGGCTCGCGCGTCATCACAACAGCGCCGGCGCCCGATTCGATGGCGCGGGAAGCAAAGTCGTTGCCGTCGACTTTTTCACCCGGAAAGGCAACAAAAATCGTGCCTTCCTCAACCTGGCGCGAGTCGATAACGCACCCATGGCATACCCGATCGGCTTCTCCCGTCACGGTTCGGGCCCCTGTTGCGGCCGCGAGGTTGTTGACGGCGATCTCTATCATTGCAGCTCCCCTGTAAACCTAATAATGCTATCGGCGTATTGTATCCCAGCGCCGCGCATGCGTGGTGCAGGGCATGTGAACACCCTCCAGATTAATCGACAGCCCTTTTCAGGATTGTAACCCCCTACTTGGTGCGTGGGATACCCAACACATCGAGCGCGTTAGCCATAATGACCTGGAACGGCACGGCAGCAGCATCCGAACCGCTCGGCGTTCCGTCGAGCGTGATATAGCACAAAACCTTGGGTGCTTGCGCCGGGGCAAACCCCATAAAGGACGACATATAGCTCGCTTTGAGGTAGCCGCCTTTTTCATCGGCGCGCTCGGCCGTACCGGTCTTACCCGCCACGTCGTAACCGTCGACGGCGCCCCCGACACCCGTGCCCTCGGAAACGACCGTCTGCATGCACGATATCACCTGGGCGGCGGCGTCCTCAGAAATCGCCTGCTCGCCCTCGCCCCAGTCCTTCTCCTCGCCTTTGCTGGATTTATAAAAGTGCGGCGTCATCATCACGCCGTCGTTGGCAATGCCACCCACGGCGCGCGCAATCTCGATCGGCGAGACAGACAGCGCTTGGCCAAAACTCATCGAGCCCAACGTGGCACCGTCATACTGGTCACGCTCCTTGACAATGCCAAGGCTCTCGCCGGGAAAATCGATGCCCGAACTGTGTCCAACGCCCCATTTGTCCACGTACGCGGCAAAATCGTCCGCGCCGATCTTATGCCCGACCAATACAAAGCCAACATTGGATGAGCGGCGCATCATCTCGCGCACATCCATGGTCATGGCGTAGTCACGCTTATCGGCATCGGTGACGGTATCGTCGCCGACCTTAATGCTCGCCGGCACCTCAAACGACGTACTCGAGCGCACGACGCCCAAGTCGAAACCCGCACCTGCAACGAGCGTCTTAAAGACCGAACCGGGTTCATACGCATCGGTGACCAAGCGCAAGTTCATATCCTCGGTCTTGGCGTTCTCCAGATTGGTCGGGTCGTAGGTCGGATACGAACAGGCGGCCAGAATCTCGCCGGTAGTAGGGTCTGTCACCAAAGCCGAACCGTTCTTGGCTTTGGTCTTCTCGACCGCCTCCGCCAGAGCGTCCTCTGCTGCACGCTGGATATTGACATCCAGCGTCGTCACGATGTCAACGCCATCGATGGCGGCGACTTTTTTATAGGCGCCACCCGCAATATAGCTATCGTCCCTCGCACGCTCTCGTACCAGCGTGCCGTTTGTTCCGGTCAGCAATTTGTCATATTGCTTTTCAAGGCCCGTTAGGCCCACGTTGTCAACGTTCACCACGCCTAGAACCTGCGAAGCCAGATTGCCGTATGGATACACCCGCTTCATCGCCTGCTCAAAGAGCACGCCGGGCAGATTTTTCTTCTTCAATGCCGCGGCATCGTCCTCGTCCACCTGGCGCTTGATATACACCCAGGTGCCATCGGACTGAACCAGCTTGCGGCAAGTCTTCTTATCGATTCCAGTCGCCTTAACCAAGGCCGATACCGTTTTATCGACATCCTCGATCAACTGTGGATTCACGGCGACATTGCTGCACTCGACCGACGACGTCAGCACGTTGCCGTTTCGGTCGTAGATCGTGCCGCGTTTGGCGTAAAGCGTCTCCGCAAGCAGGCGTCGAGCATCGGCGCGCCCGCGCAACTCATCGGCATTTACGATCTGGTAGTCGGCAAGGCGAATGGCGCCCGCAGCCAGGCCCAAACCGATACAACCCATGACGGCATTACGGCGAGGCAATGGCGTCCCCGTAAGCCATTCGGTCGAAGATCGTCTATTCGATCTGCTATTGCGTACTTGAGGGTCATCCGAGCCGCGAAGGCGCGACGTTGGGTCGTTGCCACGATTCGACCCCAAGTTGTAAGATGACCGACCCGATCCTTGATAACCAGAACGTCCCCGCGAAGAGGGACGTCCCTGCCCGCGACTCCCGTCTGGACCGCGGCGATAATCATTTGTCATACTCAGCTACCGTCTTATTACTGGACAGCCGCAGCCGAGCTAGCGCCCGCGGCTGCATCCTGCGAAAAATCAAGCGTAACGCTCTCGCTGGGCTCCACCATGCCATAAGCGCCCGCAAGATCGCGAATGCGTGTATCGGCACCATAAACAGAGTGCATGACCTCAAGGTCAGAGCTCTCATCGGTCGCCTTCTCGAGCGTGTTGGTAAGCTCGGCGTTGCTGTTGAGCACCTGGGCCGTAACGCTTGCAAGCGCCACGCGGGCGACGCCAATCGTCATGAAGATAGCCGCAATGATGCAAAACGTTTTAAGAACGCTCATGAAAACCGGGCTTACCGCCTGGTTTGCCTGACGGCCCGCGCCCGTGTAGACATCAAAGCGCGGTGTGCGCTGCTCACGAGGAGCAGCGGGCGCCTGCGGTGCCTCGCGGTAGGCGGGCATGGCGTTCATATCATAGGCGAGCGCTGCGTTTGAGGTGTTGTAGCCCATGATATGCCGCCTCCCATCCCGAGTACGTTGGTAGTGTGTTTAAGCTTCGTTTATGGTGCGAGCGGGAGGTCCAATATCGCGCGCGTAACGCTACAAGCGCTCCGCCACGCGGATTTTGGCTGATCTCGCCCGAGGGTTGCGCGCAACCTCATCGGGTTGGGCAACCAAGGGTTTGCGGGTGATGACCTTGAGTATCGGCACGTTGCCGCACACGCACACCGGAATCTCCGGCGGACACGTGCACCCCTGGCTCATCTCCTTAAAGTGGTTCTTTACGATACGGTCCTCGAGCGAGTGATACGAGATGACGCAGATGCGTCCGCCCGGGTTGAGCCACCTGGTGGCGGCGTCAAGTCCTCTCTCGAGCACATCGAGTTCATGATTGACCTCGATGCGAATGGCCTGGAAACTTTTCTTGGCCGGGTGTCCGCCATGCCGACGAGCGGCAGCCGGAATGCCAGCCTTGATGATCTCGACAAACTGACCGGTGGTTTCAATCGGTTCGGACTCGCGTCGACGCACGATCTCGCGTGCGATCTGCGAGGCGAACTTCTCTTCACCATAGACGCGTAGAATCCGGGCGAGGTCGTGTTCGTTATAGGTGTTGATGACCTCAGCTGCGTTTAGGGTGTTGTTACCCGGATCCATCCGCATGTCCAATGGGGCATCTTCGTTATACGAAAAGCCCCTGCCAGGGATATCGAGTTGCGGTGACGAAACGCCCAAGTCGAACAGGAAGCCATCGACCCCGGGCACCTCGGCCGAGCAAAGCAGCTCGTCCAAGTCGCCAAAGTTGCCCTTCAGCAGCTGATGCGAGACGCCGGGGACCTCGCGGTCCAGACGGGCACCAGCGGCCTCGAGGGCCATGTCGTCCTGATCGACGCCAAGCAAAAGACCCGTCTCCCCCACCTGCGCGGCCATCTTTACCGAATGACCGGCACCGCCAAGGGTGCAATCGCAGACGACAGATCCGCTCTTTAGCTGCAGCGACTCAAGCACTTCGCCGAGCATGACAGGTTCATGCCGATATTCTTGTGTCAAGATCCCACGCTCCATCCGTTACTCATGCCTTGCCCTTACGAGAAGAAGAGGTCCAGCAGAGCCTCATCGTCATCGTCCTCATCGGCCGTAGCACGGTCCCAAACCTCGAGGTGGTCGTAGTTGCCCACAACCGTGACCTCGCGGTCGAGGTTCGCCTGCTTGCGGAGAGACTCAGAAAGACCGATACGACCGGCGCTGTCCACATCCATCGAGGTGGTGCGCTTGTTGATCGCCCTCATGAGTTTCTGGTCGTTGATGTCACGCGGGTTAAAACCCTCGTGGCCCTCACGACCCGCGAAGAGTCCTTCGACCCACTTATCGAAGGCCTCGGCAGAGAACACGTACAGAGCATCGACATCCAGGGCTTTGAACACGCGAACATGCTCTCCAAGCTCCTCGCGAAGGGGTGCAGGCAGGGACAGACGACCTTTTGCATCGAGATTGCGCTCGTATGCACCCGTCATTCCCATGTGCGCCCTCCCCTCGGTTACTCAGATGGCACGTACGCGGGGAACCACCCCGCCTGTCGACGTCATTAATAATATGGGGAACTGCCCCATTTTTCAACATCTTTCCCCACACCTTCCCCCACAACACCCCACCACTCCACCCTCTATATGCTGTAAAACACCCTCGTTCATATGTTCGAAAACACAATATGTTGTGTTTACAGCAAAGCCGGGATGCCATCTGTAGCAGCCCGGCTTTCAACCTCAACCTTCAAGTTGACCTTGAGGCGAATTTTGTGTCCCTTTACGCGCCGTTCACATCGCCCCCCAAACTTCCCCACCAACGTCACGCGCGACCCACCGGCGCATCGGCGCAAGACAAAAGATGGGGCGGACCCCAGATTGCCGATACGCGCACAAAACCGCGTCACGACAACCTGGGGTCCGTCCCCCATTAGTTGTAAATATGCAGGTCAAAGAGTCGCTAGCGATGCGCCAACGGATGAGCCGCCAGGTAGACCTCGGTCAGCTGCGTGCGGTCGACATGCGTGTAGACCTGTGTGGTCGAAATGTCGGCATGTCCCAAAATCTCCTGTAGCACGCGCAGGTCGGCACCGCCCGCAAGCATATGGGTCGCAAAGGAGTGACGCAAGGTATGGGGATGAAGCCCCACCAGTCCCACCTGACGCCCGTATCGCTCGCATATGACGTGAACACTCTGACGCGACAGGCGACCACCGTTCTTATTTAAAAAGACTGCCGGCGTCTTTGACCCGCGGGCATGAGCGGCCAGGCGCCGACGCCCATCAGCAATATATTGAGCCATAGCCCGTGCGGCACTTCCCACGAGTGGGGCAAGCCGCTCCTTCGAGCCCTTGCCGCGCACCAGCACAAAGCCGTCGTCAAAATGGACGTCGCCCACATCGAGCCCCACCAACTCGCTCACGCGCAGGCCACATCCATAGAGCACTTCCAAAATGGCATGGTCCCGCAAACCCATCTCCCCTTCCGGGAAATCTTGGTCGAGGAGCGCCGAGACATCCCCTACCGAGAGATACTCCGGAAGGCGCTCCGCCTTTTTGGGCAGGCGCAGTGCAGCCGTCGGGTTTTGGGCGACGATCCCATCGCGAACCAAAAAGGCATGCAAACCTTTCACGGCCGCAACTGCACGCTCCACCGAGGCATCGGAGTAGCCCCCGTCGCGCCGATCACCGACAAAACCCTCTATTATCTGACGGTTCACGCCTTCAAAGGACTCAACACCGGCCCGCTCCAGGTAGGAACAGTAAGTCGTCAAGTCACGACGATATGCCGCGATCGTATTGCGCGCCAAGCCTCGCTCGACCGCAAGGTAATCAAGATACTCCCCCGTCACCGTATCGAGCAACGAGGGAGTATCTTCGGTATGTCTTTCGTTCGCTGGCACCCTTAGTCCGTCGCGAGGTTCATGGGCGTCACCTGCAGGCGATCGACACCCTCGTGCTGGCCAATCGAGGCGCGCACGAACTCGCGGAACAGAGGCTGCGGCTTGGTCGGACGGCTCTTAAACTCGGGGTGGGCCTGGGTGGCCACATACCACGGATGCACGTCACGCGGCAGCTCGACCATCTCGACCAGACGCTCGTCAGGCGAAAGACCCGAGATAACCAAACCCGCGTCCTCGAGCTGGTCGCGGAAGGCATTGTTGAACTCAAAGCGATGACGGTGGCGCTCATAGACAAGCTCCTCGCCATAGGCCTCGCGCGCAAGGGTATCGGCGGCGAGCTTGCACGGATAGGCGCCCAGGCGCATGGTGCCGCCCTTCTCGGTCACGTCCTCCTGCGAGCTCATCAGGTCAATTACGCTAAACGGACCGTCCGGATCGAACTCGGAGGAGCTAGCGCCGGCAAGGCCGACCACGTTGCGGGCAAACTCGCACACGGCGACCTGCATGCCCAGACAAATGCCCAGATACGGAATCTTATGCTCGCGAGCAAACTCGGCAGCAAGAATCTTGCCCTCCAGGGCACGCTTGCCAAAGCCGCCGGGCACCAAAATGCCCGATGCGTCGCCCAGCACCTCGTAGACGTTCTGCTCGTCGAGGCTCTCGCCGTCGACCAGCTGCACGTCCACATGACGATCATAGAAAACGCCTGCATGATGCAGGGCCTCGATGACCGACAGGTAGGCATCGGGGAGCTGGGTATACTTGCCCACAACGGCGATCTTGACCTTGTCGGCATGGTGGTTGGCATGATTCTGTTTGCGCAGGAACTCGTTCCACTCGCTCATGTCGCGCTCGCGCGGGTCCAAGCCCAGGCGCTCGCAAATGCGCAGGTCAAAGTCCTGCTCGGCGAGCAGCTGCGGCACGTCGTAAATACTCGCGCAATCTTCGTTGGTAAAGACGCAGTCGGTATCGACGTCGCAGAAGCTTGCGATCTTGCCACGGATGGCATCGTCGATATGGTGATCAGAACGCAGCACAATGATGTCGGGCTGAATGCCAAAGCTGCGAAGCTCCTTGACCGAATGCTGCGTGGGCTTGGTCTTGACCTCGTGCGCGGCGGCGATATAGGGGACGAGCGACACGTGGATGTAGCAGACGTTCTCGGGACCGGCCTCTTTACGGTACTGGCGGATGGCCTCCACGAACGGCTGCGACTCGATATCGCCAATCGTGCCGCCCAGCTCGGTGATGACCACGTCGGAACCGGTCTGCTCCTCGATGCGGCGGAATTTATCCTTAATGGCGTTGGTGACGTGCGGAATCACCTGAACGGTGCCGCCTAAAAAGTCACCGCGACGCTCGCGGGCAATCAGGCTCTTGTAGATAGCGCCGGTCGTAAAGTTGGAATCACGGGTAAGATTCTCGTCAATAAAGCGCTCATAATGGCCCAGGTCCAGGTCGGACTCGTAGCCATCCTCGGTCACGAAGACCTCACCATGCTGAAACGGGCTCATGGTGCCGGGGTCGACGTTCAGATACGGGTCGGCCTTCTGCATCGTCACCTTGTAGCCGCGTGACTTGAGCAGACGGCCCAACGAGGCCGCGGTGATGCCCTTACCCAAGGACGAAACTACGCCGCCGGTTACAAACACATGCTTGGTCATATTGAATTACCTGCGCTTCCCGTAGAAGTTTTCCATTCACATCTTACGGGTCTTCATTGTAATACTCGAAAAGCAAGCCGCTCGCTATTTTTCACCCGCATGCCCGCATTTCTCCATCTCGAAACAAAACACCGCCCAAGTAGCTTTGGGCGGTGCAGGCTCGTCGAAACTGCCGTGTTGTTACCGATCGGCAGTCTCATCCTTCAACATATCTTGAACAAGCATGCCGGCACGAACACCCTTAAGGTACCACTCACCTCGCCCGGTCAGGCATATGCCGTTTGCAAGCTGGCCGCCATCATCGTTATAACGAGAAACGACCTCGATAAGGCCATCAGAATCCAAACGGTCGATTGCAGCGCGGGCACGATACGGCGAAACCCCTACGCACTCGGAGAGTGTCTTGCGCGAGAAACCGTACGGCACACCGTTTCCCTTAGATTGCCGAGCAATCTCCATCAGCACCAGCACCTCGACACGCTTCATATCGTTGACACTCGCACGACCCTTGCCCGCCATGGCAGCCTCCTCAAACCGAGCACGAGCATCAAAAGCACCGCGCATGACCGGCGCATCCCTCGATGGCCGGTAACATCCATCATGGGTAGCCCCGCAAAGGATGTATCCACTGAGGTAATTGTATACCGCGCAAATCGCTTTTGGGCAGGTAAACGGCCTAAATTTCGGCAAATATAGCCCTAAAACCCCCTAAGCGCCGCATCGGGTGCGCACTCCGATGCGGCGTCTCATCTCAATCTTAGCGATGGAAGAAACCGCGGCGCTCAAACTTGGGCTCACAGCACACGTTAATGCCCAGCTTGCGCAGCACCGTCTCGTCCGTAGGCGAGATAATCACGCTAAAGAAGGCGTCGCAGCCGCGCAGCTGCTCAAGACCCGAAAGAACACGAGTAGCCGTCTCGCTCGTGGCCGAGGTGATAGAGAGCGCCATGAGCGTCTCGTCGGTGTGGAGACGCGGGTTTTTGCTGCCAAGGAAATGCGTCTTGAGCTTGCTGATAGGCTCAATCGCCTCATCGCTGATGACCTCGAGCTCAAGATCGACGCCCGAAACATGCTTAAGCGCGTTCATGATGAGCGAGCTCGCGGCACCCAGACGCGTTGAGGTCTTTCCGGTCACTACCGAACCGTCCGGCATCACCATGGCACCCACGGGACCGCCCGTCAGTTGCTCCCTGGTGAGAGCAGCCGAGCGTGCCGGCGAATAGTTCTTGTCGATGCCGGCTTTTTTCATAATGAGTTTGAGACGGTCGACCTGCTCATCGCCCACGCCAGTACGGCGCACGCTTTCAACCGCGGCAAAATAGCGGCGCACGATCTCCATCTTGGAGGCATCTCGGCATGCATCGTCATCGGTAATGGCAAAACCGACCATATTGACGCCCATGTCCGTAGGGCTCTGATAGGGGCTCTCGCCCAAGATCTTTTCCATCAGGGCGCGAACAACCGGGAACGCCTCAACGTCTCGGTTGTAGTTGACCGTGGTCTTGTTATATGCCTCAAGGTGGAACGAGTCGATGATGTTGGCGTCATCGAGGTCTGCCGTGGCAGCCTCATAGGCAATGTTCACCGGATGCGTGAGGGGGAGATTCCAGACCGGGAAGGTCTCGAACTTGGCATAGCCGGCAGCGGTGCCATGCTTGTGCTCGTGATACAGCTGCGACAGGCAGGTGGCGAGCTTACCCGAGCCAGGGCCGGGCGCCGTCACGACAACGAGCGGACGCGTGGTCTCGACAAACTCGTTCTTGCCGTAGCCTTCATCAGAAACGATCAGGTCAACATCGTGCGGATAGCCCTCGATGGGATAGTGCAGCTTGGCGGGAATGCCGAGCGCGTTTAGACGATTGCGGAAGACGTCGGCAGCGGGCTGACCGGCATACTGCGTGATGACCACGGCGGCAACGGCAAATCCGTTCCCGCGGAACAGATCGACCAGACGCAGGACGTCCTCGTCATAGGTAATGCCCAAGTCGCCACGGGCCTTGTTCTTCTCGATATGGTTCGCATTGATTGCGATGATGACCTCGACGTCGTCGGCAATGCTCTTGAGCATGCGGAACTTGCTGTCCGGTTCAAAACCCGGCAGCACGCGGCTCGCATGATAGTCATCGAACAGCTTGCCGCCAAACTCCAAATACAGCTTGCCGCCAAACTGCGAGATGCGCTCCTTAATGTGAGCAGCCTGCAGCTCGATATACTTCGCGTTGTCGAAACCCTGGCGCATGTATGGCTCCCGTCCCGTTTCCATTTAATGTCCTAGGCGATTATAGCGGAGCAGACCCTCCCCCACCGACGAGGCCGGAGCAGCTAATTTGGGACGGGGCTTTTTTGACTACCCCCACATAAAGGGGTAGTCAAAAAAGCCCCGTCCCAAATTAGCTGCCCCAAGCGCACTTCCCCTGCACCAGCAATGGCAACATCGCAGGTTGAGCATAAGTCAGACACGGGCGCCAGAGCGAGCAAGCTGCTCCCTGCACCAGCAAGGGAAACGTCGCAGGTTGAGCATAAGTCAGCGAGCGCCGTCCAGAACGTACAAGTTGGCATGAAAAAGGCAAGGCATAGACCTTTTGGTCATGCCTTGCCTTTTGAATGACAAATTGTCGTTCTGGGCGGCGCGCAGCGTCAACTGGTTGCGCGGTTCGTAGAACCGCGCAACATAAGAGCGCCCCCTCCCGCGCACGGAACGGGAGGGGGCTAAAGGTAGGAGTCTACCGGTGGGTGACCCCACCGGACAGACGATGACCAAGTGATCCTCTACAGGATCGTCAAGGTTTCCGTGGGGCACCCGTTGGGTACTTAGATCAACACGCAGGCGACAGTCAGGATGATGGCGCAGACGACGGAGAGAACGACGATGAGCTTAAGGGCAAACTTGAGCCAGGTCGTCCACTCGATCTTGGCCAGGGCGAGACCGCCCATGATGGCACCGGAGGTCGGGGTGAACAGGTTCACGACACCGATGGCGGCGGAGAAGATCATGACCATGACCTCGGGCGAGAAGCCGAGCTTAACAGCCAGCGGTCCCATGATGGGCATGGAGACGGTAGCCATACCAGAGGTCGACGGGATCAGGAAGGACAGGCCGAAGTAGACCAGGAAGCTCATGGGAGCGAAGATCACGCCGGACAGACCAGCCAGGGCATTGGCGGCAGCGTCGAGGACGTAGACGTCGAGACCGGTGTTGGCCATGAGGACGGAGATGCCACGGGCGAGGGCGATGACGAGAACAACGGACATCATGTCGGCAGCGCCGGTGATGAAGGTGTTAACGATCTGCTTCTCGGACAGGCCACCGATGATACCGATCAGGATAGCCATGAGGAAGAACCAGGTGGAAGCCTCGTCGAAGTACCACTGGCCAATGGGCAGGCCGGTGATCAGGGCAGACCAGCCCTGGACGACGGTGTTACCGTCGGCATCGTAGACAGCGCCAGCGTCAAAGAAGTTGGCAACGCCCTCGTTGAGGTCGGCCAGCGGAATGAAGCCGACGATCATGACGACGAAGGTGAAGGCAAAGGCGATCAGAACACCCTTCTGACGACCGGTGAGCTTGACCTCCTTGTTAACCTCGGAAGCAGCCTTGCCGTGAGCCTCTTCGGCGTCCTTGAGCTCCTGCATCGAAAGGATGGTGGAACCCTTGTCAGCCTTGACCTTCTTGGCATAGCCCATGACGAAGAAGATGGAAATGGCCGTGGTAACAATCCACAGGACGGCACCGAGGCCGATGATGATGGACTGGTTGACCTCAATGCCAACGCCGGTCAGAGCGTCGACGGCAGCGCCGACGGCGAACGGGTTAACCGTGGAGCCCAGGCAGCCGCAGCCAGCGCCGAGCAGGACGGTAGCAGCGCCGACCATGGGGTCGAAGCCGGCAGCCATCATGGTAGCGGCGAGCAGGGCGTAGAAGGGAACGGTCTCCTCGCACATACCATAGGTGGTACCACCGAGGGAGAAGATGAGCATAAGGACAGGAACGAGCATGATCTCGTTGCCCTTAAGCTTCTGCACCAGAACGGCGATGCCGTTGTCCAGAGCGCCGGTCTCGGTCATCATACCGAGGAAGCCGCCCAAGATCATAACGAAGAGGCAGACGGGCAGAGCGTCAGCGAAGCCCAGAATCGGGGCGGTGCAGAAATCGCTCAGGCGGGCTGCAGTAACAGCGCCGCCGGACGTGCCGGAGACGATAACGGTAATCACTGCAACAATTGCCAGCAGAGCTAGAAGAATGGTGAACGATGAAGGCATACCGCGCTTTTTCTTAGCGGTCTCAGTCATAGTTCTCATCCCCCCTTCATAAATCATTTAGCTTTCTCGCGCGAAGCGGATCTTCCGTGCCGTGCCCACCGCCCGACGCAAGATATTTACCAGACAAACCGCTCGGGGTGTGCAGCAATACACCCCGAGCGAAATGCTTAAAGGCTCTTACTTGAGCGTTGCGTACATGACAGCCTTGATGGTGTGCATGCGGTTCTCGGCCTCGTCGAAAACCTTGGAAGCAGGGCTCTCGAAGACCTCGTCGGTGACCTCCTGCTCGGTAATGCCGAACTGCTCGCACTTCTCGGCGCCAATCGTGGTGTTGGTGTCGTGGAAGCTGGGCAGGCAGTGCAGGAAGATGGCACCCGGGTTGGCCATAGCCATGACCTCGGAGGTGACACGATACGGGGTGAGCTGAGCGATGCGCTCGGCCCAGACCTCGTCAGGCTCGCCCATGGAGACCCACACGTCGGTGTAGATAACGTCGGCACCGGTGACGCCGTCCTTGACGTCGGTGGTCAGCTTGATGGTGCAGCCGTTGGCCTCGGCGATGGGCTTGCAGGCCTCGATGACATCGTCAGCGGGCATGCACTCCTCGGGGCCACAGGCCACGAAATTCATGCCGAGCTTGGAGCAGACAACCATGAGGGAGCGAGCAACGTTGTTCTTGCAGTCGCCCATGAAGACGAGGGTCTTGCCCTTGATGTCGTAGTTGAAGTTCTCCTGGACGGTCAGGATGTCGGCGAGCATCTGGGTGGGATGCCACTCAGTGGTCAGGCCGTTCCACACGGGCACGCCGGACTTAGCGGCGAGCTCCTCGACGTCGTCCTGGGCAAAACCACGGAACTCGATGCCGTCATACATGCGGCCGAGAACGCGGGCGGTGTCCTCGATGGACTCCTTCTTGCCCATCTGCGACGAACCCGGATCGAGGTAGGTGACGCCCATGCCCAGATCCATGCCGCCGACCTCGAAGGCGCAGCGGGTACGAGTGGAGGTCTTCTGGAAGAGCAGAACGATGTTCTTGCCCTCGAGATAGCGATGCGGAACGCCAGCGCGCTTCATGTCCTTGAAGTTCTTGGAGAGCTTGAGCAGGTACTCGATCTCCTCGGTGGTGAGGTCGAGGAGCTTGAGGAAGCTACGGCCGGAGAGGTTAACACCCATGGTTCGTTTCCTTTCGAAAAAATAAATTACGCAAGTATTAGTGTTGCCCGTTTGACGGGCGAAACCGGTGCGGTTGTAGGGGGACCGCACCGGAAACGGAAAGACTTAGAGGTCCTCGCGCCAGAAGGGCATGCTCATGCAGCGCGGGCCGCCACGGCCGCGGGAGAGCTCGGCGGAGGGCACGACGAGAAGGTCCAGGCCCTCCTTGTACAGCACGTCGTTGGTGACGGTGTTGCGGGCGTAGACGCAGATCTTGCCGGGCTCGACGCACAGGGTGTTGGAGCCGTCGTTCCACTGCTCGCGGGAGGCCGCGATCGGGTCGCCGCCGCCGCAGGGGATCAGCTTGACCTGGTCGACGCCGGTGGCGTCCTCCAGGACGTGCTCGAGGGTGTCCTCGATCAGGCGGATGTTCACGTCGCCCGGGTTCTTGCCGGCGGTCAGCTCGTAGACGCGCAGGGTGCCCATGATGGCGGGGTGGATCGTGAACTTATCGACGTCGATCTGGGTGAAGACCGTGTCGAGGTGCATGAAGGCGCGCGAGACCGGGATGTCGAAGGCCAGGATGCGCTCGACCTTGGAGTCGGAGTTCCAGAAGATGTTCTGGGCCATGACGTCGATAGCGGCGGCCTGGGTGCGCTGGGAGATGCCGACGGCGAGGGTCTTCTCGTTGATGTTCAGCACGTCGCCGCCCTCGGTGTGGAACTGGCAGTCGCGGCGGAAGTACAGGGAGACGTCCTTGTAGTCGGGGTGGTACTTGAAGACGTACTTGCCGTACAGGGTCTCGCGGTTGCGGGTGACCGAGTACATGCGGTTGAGGTTGACGCCCTCGCCGACGACCGCGAACGGGTCGCGGGTGAAGTAGAGGTTGGGCATCGGGTCGATGATCAGGTCGGACTCGGACTCGGAGTTGACCAGGGAGTCGAGGGTCGTGGAGGCCGTGAGGGGCATCTCGATCTCGGCCTTGGTCATGCCGGCCATGGTCTTCTTGACGAACTCGAGGTTGTCCTCGATGGAGTCCAGCTTCTCGCGGACGATCTGCGGCATGTGCTTCCCGCGGATGCCGGCCTCGGCGATGTACTGGTCGGTGAACTCGGCGCGGGCGCCGGGGACCTGGTCGAACACCTCGGCGACGAGGTTCTCGAGGTAGAGCACCTCGACGCCCTGGTCCCTCAGGATCTGGGCGAAGGTGTCGTGCTCCTGCTGCGCGACCTCCAGGAACGGGACGTCGTCGAACAGGAGCCGCTCGAGCTCGTCGGGCGGCAGGTTGAGGAGCTCGTCGCCGGGACGGTGCAGGCAGACCTTCCTGAGCTTGCCGATCTCGGAAGGCACGTGCAGACCTTTCGTCATGGCCTCCTACCTTTCTTTCGGGCCCTTGTCAGGGCCGATTCGTTAGCGCCCCTCCGTGTGAGGCGTTATTGCTGACGACATATTTATATCCAAAATCAACCCATACTTCCACCTTGCCCCCGAACGGTTTTTTATAGGGGGTGAACGGCATACACATATACTTCACGCATGGCACACTTTGATTTAATAAAGTTTATTTACGTGCTTAAACGCGTTTTCAATCCAAAAATCAAATGGAACTAAACTTTGTTAAACCACCCTCAGATTGCATATTTCGTGCAACGATATGAATAGAATTCGCAATTCTTGCTGTCTCTCAACCATTTTCATTTTTATTCATAAAAAAGTTTGTCCTATTCATTTTTAGCAAACAGATTACCGTTTACCAGACGTTGGATACCGTTCACCGGAAACTTAGTATAAGGCCCGTCGAATACCCGATCGATCTTGCGTCCCCATTTGTAACAACTTGACTTTTCCGGCGGCAAAGACATGCAGACCCGCTCCCCAAAAGGGAGCGGGTCTGCATTCGGTACACCTAGGGCCAAGTAAGGTTTAGTCCTTCGAGGGCCTCAAGGGATTAGCGATCGAACTCGGCCAGAGCCTCGCCCAGAAGCCTCAGGCCCTCGCGAAGAACATTTTCGCTCGCGCAGTAGCCCAGGCGTGCGCCGCAGGGAAGCTCAAAACGGCTGCCGGGCACCAGCAGCACTCCCCTCTCGGACAACAGGCGCTTGCAGAACTCCTCGTCGTCCTCGGGAATATCAAGCTGGATAAACGAGGTAGACACGCCCTGCGGGGCCGTCCAGGAAACGCGATGTTGCGTATCGATCCAAGCCTGCGCGATATCGCGATTGCCAGACACGATCTTGCGGTTGCGCTCGAGAATCTTGTCCTTGTGCTCAAGCACATAGGTCGCCAGGGCATCGTTGAACACGCCGCCGCAGATCATGGTGTAATCGCGATAGGTACGGATGCGATTGGACACCTCTTCGTCGGCCACGACCCAACCCACGCGGGCTGCAGGCGTCGAATAGGTCTTAGACACCGAGTTGGTGACAATGGCCTTCTCATACACGTCGACCATCGACATAAAGGACTCGGTGTTCTCGAGCGGCAGATACACCTCGTCACACAGCACGTAGGCGCCCACCGAACGGGCGATCTCGGCAATCTGACCGAGCGTATCGGCATCAAGCACCGTACCGATGGGGTTCGATGCGTTATTGATGCAGATGAGTTTCGTGTTGGGGCGAACCAGGCGCTTGAGTTCCTCGATATCGGGCTTCCAGCCGAGCTCCTCGCGAAGCTCCCAATACTCGACCTCGGCGCCCAGTGTACGCGGGATCTCGTAGAGCGGCGCATAGGTAGGCCACTCGGCAATCACGTGGTCGCCGGGCTCGACAACGGCCATGATGGCGTTGAGGTTGGCACCCGTGCAGCCATTGGTCTGAAGAATGTGATCGGGATTGACCTCGCGACGATAGAGCTTGGCGACCTCGGCCTTAAAGTCGGGCGAGCCCTCGATCCAGCCGTAGTTCATCTTCTCGCGGTCCAGGCGCTCGTAGAAGGTAGCGCCGTCCTGCTCGTCGAGCGCGCGCAACTCGCCCATGGTAAGCGACGAGATCGTCGACTGGGCGATATCCCACGTAGCGCTCTTCTCCCAAACGTTGAGCCATTCCTCAACGCCGATTGTCTTGATATCCATGGCTAGGCTCCAATCGCTAGAACACGGGGATGATGCCGGCGAAGGTCATGGGAATGGAGATGATGCCCAAAAGGGCGATCACCACGGCACAGATAACCTGGCCGTTGCCCATGGACTGACCAGACTCGGTGAGTGCCTTGCGATAGAACAGGAAACCGGGAATGTAGCCCAGACAGGCAAGCAGCAAGAAACCCCAGCCGGTAAAGAGCACGCCGACGACCTGGAACACCAGGGCGAGGATACCGATAAGAGCCTGGCCCGACTCGCCGCGCTCGCGAGAGAGCTTGACCTGATAGGCAGCAGCGTAGGCCCAGGTGACAACGATGGTCACGGTGCACATGGAGATCGCGAAGGTATAAGCGTCGGCAGCGAACGTGGCGATGATGATGAACGCCTCCGTCAGGGCACCGACGATAATCAAGGCCATCTGCGGCGCGCCCTTGGCGTTGACCTCGCCCCAGGACTTGGGAAGCAGACCGTGGTCGGCCATCATCGAGGAGACCTCGGCAGGAAGCATGGTAAAGGAGAGCCAGGAGCCGCACACCGAGATGATGATGGCCCAGGAGATGAAGGCGCCGCCCCAGCCGGGAGCAAGCTGCTCGAACACGGAAATGGTGGCAGGCTTGGGAGCCGCAACCAGATCGGCATAGTCAACAACGCCGTACGGAATGACGGAAGCGCCGATGTAGAGGGTGAGCAGCACGATCAAGCCGATGATAGTGGCGGAGCCGACTTCACTCTTGCGCTTAGCGCGACCGGACATGACCGAAGCGCCCTCGACGCCGATGAAGACCCACATCATGATCAGAATGCACTGCGTGACCTGGTTGGCAACGCTTCCGAGTTCAACGCAGTTGGCGGCGATGATCGTGGCATTGCGCGCGGCGGTGCCCCAGAAGTCGGCGGTAAACACACCGGCATTAAAGGCGAAGCAGGAAAACACGATGAACAGCAGGATGGAGGCAATCTTAATGACCATGACGATCGCGTTGAAGGCCGCAGCGCTCTCGACGCCGCGAATGACCAAGAACGTAATACCCCACAGGACCAGCGACACGACAACGACGCCGACGACAGCGGGGTTTCCGGTCACGGGATCCGAGAACACGCCCGGCATGATCGTGCCCAGGCAATAATCGGAACCCAGGACCTGGGCGATCATGGTGCCAAAGCCGACATTGCCGAGCCAGGCGGAAAGCCAATAGCCCCAGCCGGAGATAAATCCGTGGAAAGGACCGAAGCCCTCCTCCGCGTACGCGCAGGCGCCGTCAAGATCGGGGCGCTTGGAACCCACGTTGGCGAGCGAGAGCGCCAGCATCAAAAAGCCCAGGCCGCAAACGACCCAAGCGATGAGCGCAGCACCAGGAGAGGCGACGTTAGCGAGCTGACCGGTAAGGGCGAAGACGCCCGTGCCGATGCAGGAGGAAACGACCATGCCGACAAGGCCGAAAAAGCCGACACCGTTGGGGTTATCGACACGACTGTCTTTAGACATAATGGCCACCTTATCTGTTGTTGAATTAGCTTCATTAAACAAGAATGGGGCGGTGCGAAAGATCCGCACCGCCCCAATGGGAGACATCTAATGGCAGTTAGACGTTTGCTTTAAGACCTGTACGGGTCTTTGAAAACCTTAGAGGTCCTCGCGCCAGAAGGGCATGCTCATGCAGCGCGGGCCGCCACGGCCGCGGGAGAGCTCGGCGGAGGGCACGACGAGAAGGTCCAGGCCCTCCTTGTACAGCACGTCGTTGGTGACGGTGTTGCGGGCGTAGACGCAGATCTTGCCGGGCTCGACGCACAGGGTGTTGGAGCCGTCGTTCCACTGCTCGCGGGAGGCCGCGATCGGGTCGCCGCCGCCGCAGGGGATCAGCTTGACCTGGTCGACGCCGGTGGCGTCCTCCAGGACGTGCTCGAGGGTGTCCTCGATCAGGCGGATGTTCACGTCGCCCGGGTTCTTGCCGGCGGTCAGCTCGTAGACGCGCAGGGTGCCCATGATGGCGGGGTGGATCGTGAACTTATCGACGTCGATCTGGGTGAAGACCGTGTCGAGGTGCATGAAGGCGCGCGAGACCGGGATGTCGAAGGCCAGGATGCGCTCGACCTTGGAGTCGGAGTTCCAGAAGATGTTCTGGGCCATGACGTCGATAGCGGCGGCCTGGGTGCGCTGGGAGATGCCGACGGCGAGGGTCTTCTCGTTGATGTTCAGCACGTCGCCGCCCTCGGTGTGGAACTGGCAGTCGCGGCGGAAGTACAGGGAGACGTCCTTGTAGTCGGGGTGGTACTTGAAGACGTACTTGCCGTACAGGGTCTCGCGGTTGCGGGTGACCGAGTACATGCGGTTGAGGTTGACGCCCTCGCCGACGACCGCGAACGGGTCGCGGGTGAAGTAGAGGTTGGGCATCGGGTCGATGATCAGGTCGGACTCGGACTCGGAGTTGACCAGGGAGTCGAGGGTCGTGGAGGCCGTGAGGGGCATCTCGATCTCGGCCTTGGTCATGCCGGCCATGGTCTTCTTGACGAACTCGAGGTTGTCCTCGATGGAGTCCAGCTTCTCGCGGACGATCTGCGGCATGTGCTTCCCGCGGATGCCGGCCTCGGCGATGTACTGGTCGGTGAACTCGGCGCGGGCGCCGGGGACCTGGTCGAACACCTCGGCGACGAGGTTCTCGAGGTAGAGCACCTCGACGCCCTGGTCCCTCAGGATCTGGGCGAAGGTGTCGTGCTCCTGCTGCGCGACCTCCAGGAACGGGACGTCGTCGAACAGGAGCCGCTCGAGCTCGTCGGGCGGCAGGTTGAGGAGCTCGTCGCCGGGACGGTGCAGGCAGACCTTCCTGAGCTTGCCGATCTCGGAAGGCACGTGCAGACCTTTCGTCATGGCCTCCTACCTTTCTTTCGGGCCTTACTGGCCGAATGTATCAGCGCCCCTCCGTATGGAGCGCTGCTTGCTGACAGCTCTAGTTATATCCAATTTCCACCCGCAATTCCACCTCGCCCCCGAACGGTCAACAAAGTACGATGAACGGTATATCGCATTTGATTTCCCATGATGCACTTCAGTTTCGTAAAGCAGATTTTCCTAGGTAAACGTTATTTTTCTAGGAAATCAAGATTGAACACTCAAAGTTATCCATGATTCAAAATTGCATAGCGAAAACGGTTTTCTGCATATAAATGACGCTTGTCCTCGATTCGACCTAAATTCGATTATATTCAGCTTGCTATCATTCTTATTCATACATTCTCACCAGTTGAGTGAGGATATAGATCGCTTGTTCAAAGCACCGGACGTTAGTGCTTCGGATCGTCAGCGTAATAAGTAGGTAAAGATACCGTTCGCGCGATACGTCCGTGCCATAGGTCGACTAAATTGAGACAATAGCAAACAGTGTTAGGCTACCGTCCCTTTGGGGACTGAACGGACAGATGCATATGCCGAGCAAAATCGAAAAGAAGCAGAACGCCGCCAAGCTGCGCAAGATACCGCGCGATTTCTCGTATACGCAAAATCGAGAGCTTAGCTGGCTGCGCTTTGATAACCGCGTACTCGACGAAGCCTTCGATGAGTCTGTGCCACTGTTCGAGCGCCTTAAGTTCGTCTCGATTTTCGAGTCAAACCTCGACGAGTTTCTCATGGTGCGCGTGGGCGGCTTGTCCGATCTGGCGGAGCTCAAAAAACAGCCCGTCGACAACAAGAGCAATATGACCGCCTCCGAACAGGTCGATGCTGTCATGGCAGAGCTGCCCGGGCTCCTTACCCGCTGGGAGTCGATCTTTAAGAGCATCGAGGACAAGCTCGACACTCTGGGCGTTCACCGCGCCCGCATCGATTCGCTTACGCCCGAGGAACATACCTTTGTAACCCGCTACTTCCAGGCCTACGTATCACCGGTCATCTCGCCGCTGGTCATCGACCCGCGCCATCCCTTCCCCAACCTGCGCAACGGCGCGCTCTATCTGGCTTGTGGCCTGGACGGCATCACCGACGAGGAGAGCCTGCTGGGCCTTATCGAGATTCCCGCCTCGATGAACCGCGTGGTCGAAATCCCCTCGCCCACCGGCACCTACTCCTACATTCTGCTCGAGGACGTCATCCTCGCCTGCCTGGACAGCTGCTTCGGCTCCTATAAGCCGCTCGACCGCGCGCTCATCCGCGTCACCCGCAACGCCGACATCGATCCGGACGGCGAGGGCGTCGAGGAGGAAGAGGATTACCGCCAGCACATGAAGCGCATCCTCAAGAAGCGCCTGCGCCTGCAGCCGGTGGTGCTCGCCGTATCGGGCTCGCTCGAAAAGCCAACGCTCAAGACCATCCGCAAAGCGCTCGAGCTTTCGCGCCGCTCGGTTTTTACCTGCGATATCCCGCTCAACCTGGGCTATGTCTTTGGCATCGAGGGCAAAATACCCGAGCATCTACGCAACGAGTTGCTCTTTACGCCGTTTAGGCCGCAGCCCAACCCCACCATCGATATGACCCGCTCCATCCGCGACCAGGTGCTGCAGCACGACAAGCTGCTCTTTTACCCTTACGAGACCATGAACCCGTTCTTGGACCTGGTGCACGAAGCAGCCTACGACCCCGAGTGCATCTCGCTTCGCATCACGCTCTACCGCGTGGCCAAACAAAGCCGCCTGTGCGAGTCGCTCATCGATGCTGCCGAAAACGGCAAAGAGGTTACAGTGCTCATGGAGCTCCGCGCCCGCTTTGACGAGCAAAACAACATCGAATGGGCCGAGCGGCTGGAAGAGGCCGGCTGCACCGTTATCTACGGCTCCGAGGGCTTTAAATGCCATTCCAAGATCTGCCAGCTCACCTATCGCGAGGGCATGGCGCTTACCCGTCTGACGCTTTTGGGTACCGGCAACTTTAACGAGAAGACGGCCAAGCTCTACAGCGACTTTATGCTCATGACCGCGCATCCCGGCATCGGCGAGGACGCTAACCTGTTCTTCCGCAACCTGTCGCTGGGCAACCTGCGCGGCGACTACCGCTTCCTGGGCGTGGCGCCCGTGGGCCTCAAGCCGCTCATCATGCGCGGCCTGGACCGCGAGATTCAGCGTGCCCTTGTCGGCGAGCCCGCCCGCGTGTTCTTTAAGCTCAACTCGCTTACCGACCGCGAGGTCATCGACAAGATCGCCGAGGCATCGTGTGCCGGTGTGCGCGTGGACATGATCATCCGCGGTATCTCGTGCCTCAAGCCCGGTGTTCCGGGCAAGACCGAGAACGTGCACGTGCGCTCCATCGTCGGACGCTTTTTGGAGCATGCGCGCGTCTATGCCTTTGGCGTGGACTCGGATATGATCTACCTGAGCTCGGCAGACATGATGACGCGCAACACCGAGCACCGCGTGGAGATCGCCTTCCCCGTGCTCGACCCCACCTGCCGCGCCCAGGTGCACGAGTACATGGGCATGCAGCTGCGCGACAACGTGAAGGCACGCAGTCTGACGAGTGACGGCACCTGGATTCCCGTGGAGCGCAAAGAAGGCGAGAAGCCCTTCAACTCGCAGGAAGCTCTGCTGGAGCGTGCCTATCGCAACGCCGAGGCCGTCGCCAAGGCAGAACCTACGCTCGCATCCAAGCCTGAGCTCGAACCGCAGCCGGCCGCACCCGAGGTCCAGAAGGTTCAGGCAACCGTCATAGAGCCTGAGTCCGAGCCTGCTCCTCGGCCCCAACCGCAGACGGCCAACCCCGCGTCCGAGAAGGGCGCCCGCCGCGAGAAGCCCGCTGGCAAGACCAAGACCATCGAGCGCCATCGCCCCGGTCGCGTGCGCATGGGACTGGGCCTGATCGGCCTAGGCCTTAAGACGCTCATTACCGGCAAGACGAAATAGACGTTTGTAGAAGCGCCCCGTATTTGAGGAATACCCCAAATACGGGGCGCTTTTCCCTGCTACCATGGTTGCGAACAATACCGCGAATGACAGGCAGGAACATGAAGCTCACCATAGAATCGATGACCTACGGCGCCGACGGACTGGCGCACGCCGACAACGGCAAGGCCGTCTTTGTGCAGGGCGCCGTGGCAGGCGACACCGTCGAGGCCGAGATCGTGCAGGACGGCAAGTCGTTTATGCGCGCCCGCACGACCGAGATTCTGGAGCCGGGCCCCGATCGCATTCAGCCCCCCTGCCCCTTCGTGGGCGTCTGCGGCGGTTGTTCGTGGGGCAATCTCTCGCGCACCGCGCAGCTTGCCGCCAAAGAGCAAAACCTGCGCTCCACGCTCGAGCGCATTGGCAAGTTCGCCCCCGAGCAGGTCAACGATCTTGTCCAGCCCATCCGCCACACCAAGGACGACTGGGGCTACCGCAACAAGATTGAGCTGGAGCCCACCCTCGTTAACGGCCGCGTTCGCCTTGGCATGCACGGCGTCGATCCCAGCAAGATCGTCACCGTAGATTCGTGCCCGCTGTTCGATAAGCGTTTTCCCAAGGCGCTCAAATCGGTCGTCGGCGCGCTCAACTATCTGAGCGGCAGTCACGATCTGGGTCTGGAGCGCGTGGGCATTCGCGCTTCGCGTCGCACCAAGGCACTCGAGGTCGCACTTTGGACGCCCACGGGCTCCTTCCCGCGCTCGCAGGTCTCGCGCGTGTTGGCAGACGCCGCTCGCCCCACGAGCGTAGTGCGCGTCATGAGCAAGGGCGAGAAGAAGGCCCGCCGCGTCTCCAAGGTGGAGATGCTCGCCGGCGAGGGCTCCTGGACCGAGAACATCGCCGACGGCCAGATGCGCCTTTCGGCCCCATCGTTTTTCCAGGTCAACACCAAGGGCGCCGAGATTTTGATCGAGCTTGTCATGGAGGCGCTCGACCCGCAAGAAGACGAGCTTGCCATGGACCTGTACTGCGGCGCCGGCACCTTTACCCTACCGCTCGCCCGCCGCTGTGATTTTGTTGCCGCCGTCGAGGCCTACGGCCCGGCCGTGCGCGACCTGCGCCGCAACCTCGAGATCAACAAGCTCGATAACGTCGATGTCATCGGCGGCGATGCCGTGCGCGAGTTCCCCGATCAGGATGCCGATGTCCTGGTGGTCGACCCGCCGCGTGCAGGTCTGGCACCCGAGGCAATCGACCTCATCGCCAGCACGAGCGCCCGCGACGTGGCCTACGTGAGCTGTGATCCGGCGACTTTGGCACGCGATCTTAAGCGCTTTGTCGAGGAAGGCACCTTCTCCCCCGTCAAGATCACGCCGGTCGACCTGTTCCCGCAAACCTTCCACTGCGAAACCGTCGCCCATCTCAAGCGCAACTAGACTGTTTGCCCAAGACCACACCCGATGATTTTTCTGGGACGGGGATAAAAATAAATTTGGGGACTGCGGACGATTTCTTGGACATTGAACTGCCTCCCGAGAAAGCTAAACGCCTTCTGGCAGGTTGTCCCGGGCCGAGGGCGGCCGCCTCGACCGCCCTCGGCCCTCACCCACCTCAACTGCCCTCAACTACATAGAGCTGGTCGAGAAGGGCCCAAGCTAGCGGGCGCCTTCCTCGTCGTCGTTGGGCCGGTAGGTGATGAACTCGATGACGAAGGCCAGGACGGCAGAGACGAGCGAGGCGATGATCGCGAAGATCATGTGGGAGATTCCGGCGCCACCAGGGGTCCCGTCGATGAAGTTGAGCAGGTTGAAGACACCGAGGCCACCCGAGATGTACATGAGGGCGCCCGTCATTCCCACGATGGCGCCGCCCACGGCGGAGCTCAGGCATGCCACGACGAACGCGCGCTTGTTGGGGAGGGCGATGCCGTAGATGCCCGGCTCGGTGACGCCGAAGAAGAAGGCGGAGATCATCGCGGGAAGGGCGATGCCGCGGAAGCGCTCGTCCTTGTTTCTGAGATACATGGCAAAGATAACCGCTCCGAGCGCGAACCCGTGGCCGACGGTGGCGGCGAGCACGCTGTCGTGGCCGAGGGTGTTCAGGTTCATGATGGAGATGGGGATGAGGCTCCAGTGGAAGCCAAAGATGACGAGGCACATCCACAGTCCGCCGACCAGGGCGCTGCCCAAGACGGAACCAACCACGGGAAGCTGGAAGATGAACGAGAACGCCACGCTCAGCAGGTTGGTGATGAGGGTGGCCACCGGGCCGATGACGAGGTAGCCCAAGACGATGGAGACCGTCATCGTGGCGAGCGGGACGAGGAACATCTTGAGCGCAGCCGGCATCCAGCTCTTGAGCCAGCGCTCAATGATAGAGCCGAACCACACCATGAGAAGGACGGGAATCACCGAGCTCACGTAGCCGGACACGGGCATGATGATGGGGACCCCGAGGGCGGTGGCGTACCACGAGAACGTGCCGGCCACGCCGAGGTCGATGCTACCGAGCGCCTCGCCTGAGGTCAGGGCGACCATCGTCGGGTAGAGGAGCGCCACGCCGATTGCCACGCCGGTGAACTCGTTCATGCGGAACTTGCGCGCGGCACTGAACGCCAGGGCGACGGGAAGGAAGTAGAAGAAGCCGTCAGCCACGGTGTAGAGCAGCGTGTAGAGGCCGTCGTTTGCAAAGGCCGGGACGAAGTAGGTGATGAGGGCAAGCAGTCCCTTCATGATACCTGCGGCGGCAAGCGGTCCCAGGATGGGCTGGAAGATGCCAGAGATGAGGTCGATGATGACGGAGGCAACGGTCTTATCGCCCTGGGGCTCGTCGTCGGCGCTTGCGCCGCCCGAGAAGTTACCGGCCTCCAGGACCGCGTCGTAGACGTCCTCGACGATGTTACCCACGACCACCTGGTACTGGCCGTTGGCCTGGATGACCTGGATAACGCCCTTGAGGGCCTCTATCTTGGCCGTGTTGGCGCGGGACTCGTCCTTGAGCTTGAAGCGCACACGCGTGATGCAGTGCGCGACGCTGGCGACGTTCTCGGCGCCGCCTACGTTCTCGAGTATGGATCTGGCCAGATCGTCGTATTTTTCAGCCATTATTTTCTCCTTAGTGATATTGCCCGGGCGGCTAGCCCAGGTCGCCTCCGTTGGTGGCGATGGCCTGTCGGTACCAGTAGAAGCTCTTCTTGCGCCTGCGCTCGAGCGTGCCGTTGCCCAGGTTGTCGCGGTCCACGTAGATGAAGCCGTAGCGCTTCTCCATCTCGCCGGAGCCCGCGCTCACGAGGTCGATCGGCCCCCAGGTGGTGTAGCCGAGCATCTCGACGCCGTCCTGCTCGATGGCGTCGCGCATGGCCTCGATGTGCTCGCGCAGGTAGGCGATACGGTAGTCGTCCTCGATCGTGCCGTCGGGAAGCACCTCGTCATAGGCGCCGAGGCCGTTCTCCACCACAAAGAGCGGCTTTTGGTAGCGGTCCCAGAGGTCGTTAATCGTGATGCGGAACCCCAGCGGGTCGATGACCCAGCCCCAGTCGCTCGTGCGCACGTAGGGGTTCTCCACGCCGGCGAAGGCGTTGCCCTCGGCGACGCCGCCCACGGAATCGGGGTCGCCCGCGGTGCAGCGCGAGGAGTAGTAGCTAAACGAGATGAAGTCGACGGTGTTCTCCGCAAGGATGCGCTCGTCCTCGGCGGTCATGCCCACGTCGATGCCCTCGCGCTCGAGCATCTTGAGCGCGTAGCCGGGGTAGTGCCCGCGCGCCTGCACGTCCACGAAGAAGAGGTCCTCCTGGTTCTTAACCTGCGCCGCGCGGACGTCCTCGGGGCGGCAGGAGTAGGGGTAGTAGCTTCCCGCGGCGAGCATGCAGCCCACCTTGTTCTCCGGGTCGACCTCGTGGGCGATCTTGGTGGCCCAGGCGCTGGCCACGAGCTCGTTGTGCGCGGCGCGGTACTCGGCCTCGCGGGCATTCTCCCCGGGCTCGAGGACGATGCCGGCACCCATGAAGGGACGGTGCAAGATCATGTTCATCTCGTTGAACGTGATCCACCAGCGCACGAGGCCGCGGTAGCGGTTGAAGAGCACCGTCACGAGCCGCTTGTAGAGTTCAATAAGGGTGCGGTTTCGCCAGGCGCCGTACTTCTTGACGAGGTGGATGGGGCAGTCGAAGTGCGTGATGGTCACGAGGGGCTCGATCCCGTGCTCGCGGCAGCAGCGGAACACGTCCTCGTAGAAGGCGAGCCCGGCCTCGTTGGGCTCCTCCTCGTCGCCGTTGGGGAAGATGCGACTCCAGGCGATGGAGAGGCGAAAGACCTTGAAGCCCATCTCCGCGAAGAGGGCTATGTCCTCGCGGTAGCGGTGGTAGAAGTCGATGCCCGTCTGGGCCGGGTAGTAGTACCCGGGCTCGAAGTCGAGCATGCGCCTCAGGCCGCGGCTCACGTCGTTGCGCTCCGGCCCGTGTGGAATGACGTCGACATTGGCAAGGCCGCGGCCGCCCTCGTCATAACCTCCCTCGCATTGGTTGGCGGCGGTGGCTCCTCCCCAAAGGAACCCTTTTGGAAATGGCATGGTGCCTCCTTCTCTCTGGCGTCCCCACCTCTGCGGGGGACGCTTTAATAACGTCCTTGCGACCTCACGCGCCGGGCCCGTGGCCCTTTCCCTGATGCGCGCGGGCCGCCTGTGAAGGGATGACTAGCTGACGGCTTGTCCTGCGGCGGCGCGACGTGCCTCCCGGCCTCCAAGCAGGGAGGGGACCTGCGCCAGGCACACGCCGGCGAGGATGATGGCGACGCCCAGCCACTCGACGACGCCGAGCGGCTCGCCGAGGACGATCATGGCGATGAGCAGGCCGGCGGGGAGTTCCGCGGCGGCCATGACTGTGGAGAGGCCCGCGGGCAGGTGCGGAGAGCCCATGCCGAAGAGCAGGACCGGGCAGAGCATGCCAAAGAAGCCAGCGATGACGGCAAAGGGCAGGATGCCCTGGGCGAGGACGCCCGAGACGACGTAGTCTGGGCACACCGTGAGCGACATGACCACGGAGCCCGCGCATACGATGACGCCACGCTGCTCGGACGAGCAGGGGGCCTCGACCTTGCCGGAGAGGGTGACAAAGAGGGAGCAGGACACGGCCGCCCCCAGCGCGCAGAGCAGGGCCACGGGGTCGTACCCGGTGATGCCGGTCTTGTAAACGCCGCTGGCGAACACCGTTCCGAAGACGATGACCAAGGCGGAGACCACTTGGAGGGCCCTCGGCGGTCGGCGCGTCATGACGGTCTGCCACAGGAGCCCCAGCCACGTGAACTGGAAGAGGAGCGTGAGCGCCACCGGGGCGGGCAGCACGCTCATGGCGTAGCAGTAGAGGATTGAGGTGAGGCAGGTGAGGGCTCCCAGGCCCATGAGCTTAAGGGCGAGCTTCCAGCCCACGCGCTGCCAGCGGTGCCCGAGTGCGTGGCCCGCGAGTGTGGCGAGGGCGAAGAAGAGGCAGCCGAACCACGCCTGGCTCGCCACCACCTGCGCCGAGGTGAAGCCCGCGGCGTAGGCGAGCTTGTAGGTCGTGGCCATCGCGCCGTAGCAGGCGCCGCCCGCAAAGACCTGGAGCGCCGCCTTGGCCTGTCCCGCGCCCGTGGCTCCTGCCCCGGCGGCCTGTTGCTTGATTGTGTTTGTTCCTGCCATTAGGCTCCCTTCCGTCTGCTGTCTTGCAGATGCACGTCTCGTGCGTCTGTTCCCTGCAGTCGGAAGGTGGGCTCGTGCGGTCTTCTGGCGGTGCATGTGGCACCTGCTGCCAAGACGAAAAAAGCCACGCAACCGACTGCTCGGTTGCGTGGCAAAAAGGTGGCTAGCGCCCAGAAAAGTCCACGCGTTTTTAGACTGGGACAAAGTACTACAACAGGTGAGATTCCGTCAAGAAAAACCGAGGAAAAAAATGAGTCTCTGCCCGCCGTACCTGTGGCGGTCGTTCCCCGAACGGGGCGGTGTGTTGGGGACGGTCTCGATCTGTAACAGTAAGACCCGGTTTTGGTCCGTAGATGTTACAGATTTAGACGTTTTGTCGGGGCGGTTTCCGTTTGTCTTGATCTGTAACAGTTAGGGGTCAAAAGTGGGCCTAGATGTTACAGATCGAGATTGTTGAGGATGGGTGAGGGTAGCTAAAATAGCCCCGTCCCCTTTTAAACATTGGGAAATCGAGCGTGGCAAGCATAGGCCTTCGGGGTATAAGACGGCTAATTGTATGCCGCCTTACGAAAGGAACTCTCATGCCCAGCGTTGCCGTTCTCGCCGCCGATGGTTTTGAAACTATTGAATGCCTGACCATGGTCGATGTCATGCGTCGCGGCGGCGTGCGCGCCACGCTCGTCTCGATCATGCCCACACGCGAGGTCGTGAGCTCACTGCAGATTCCCGTGACCTGCGATGCGCTCTTTGACGAAATCAACTTTGAGGAGTACGACTGCGTCGTGCTGCCTGGCGGCCTGCCCGGAGCCACCAACTTGCGCGCCGACCAGCGTGTCTGCGATGTAGTCTGCGAGTTCGCCGCAACCAAGCATGTTGCCGCCATCTGCGCCGCCCCGTTTATCCTGGGCGAGCTTGGTCTGCTCGAGGGACGCCGAGCCACGTGCTTCCCCGGCTTTGAGAAGAGCTTCCCCGAGGGTGCTTATACCGGCGAGAAGGTCACGCAAGACGGCAACATCATCACTGCCAGCGGCATGGCACAGTCACTTCCCTTTGCCTTGGAGCTGCTGCGCACACTCGCCGGCGACAAGGCCGTCGAGAAGGTTGCCGAGGGCATCCAGCTATGATTTTGGCTTCGCAATCGCCGCGCCGCATAGAGCTGATGCGCGAGGCGGGCTATGACGTTCGCGTAATTCCCGCAGATATCGACGAAACGCCTTCTGATGGCGAAGCTCCGCTTACGCTTGTCGAACGCTTGGCACGCGCCAAAGCCGCTGCCGTTGCCTCCGAGCACGCCGAACCCAACGAACTGACTGTCGCAGCCGATACCATTGTCACCTTTGACGGGCAAATTTTGGGCAAGCCGGCAGACGAGGACGAGGCACGCACCATGCTCCGCGAGCTTTCGGGCCGCACGCACCAGGTGGCAACCGGCGTCTGTATCGTTAAAGCCGGCGACGCTGCAGCTCCGCATGCCGCCGAAAGTCTGTCGTTTGTCGATGTGACCGACGTGACGTTCTACGAGCTTACCGAGGAGCAAATCGGGCACTATGTTGCCTCCGGCGAACCCATGGACAAGGCCGGAGCCTACGGTATCCAGGGCACAGGCGGCCGCATGCTCGTGCATGACATTTCGGGCGACTTCTACAACGTGGTGGGCTTACCCATCGCTCGCGTCGCACGCGCGATTCAAAAACTCTCGTAATTGCATCTGGCGCTGGGTATCCCCCGGCGCCTACAATTTTGCCGTACCGTACGGATCCCGACCGAGCATAAGGCCCGGCGGAAAACCGATAGGAGAAAACATGGACACCCTGCTCGAAGCCATTGACGTTTGCGATGTCGATGGCTTTTGCTTTGGCAACTATACAGACGAGGAGGCCGGCACCGGCTGCACCGTAATCGTGGCGCCCGAGGGTGCCACCGGCGGCGTTGACGTGCGTGGTGGTGCTCCCGCTTCGCGCGAGACCGATCTGCTGCGTCCCGAGAACACCGTCGATAAGGTCCACGCCGTCTGCCTTTCGGGCGGTTCGGCCTTTGGTCTCGAAGCGGCAAGCGGCGTGGCCCGCGAACTCGAGAGCCGCGGCATCGGCCTGCCCGTCGGCCCCACGCAGGTGCCCATCGTGTGTTCCAGCTGCATCTTCGACCTCGCCTTTGGCGATCCCACCGTGCGTCCCGACATTGACGCCGGTATCGCCGCCGTGCGCGAGGCGCTCGACCATACCCCCACCACACTCGAGCAGGGCAATGTAGGTGCCGGCACCGGCGCCACCGTAGGCAAGCTCATGGGGCCCGCCACCTGCATGAAGGCTGGCCTGGGAGCTGCTGCCGTGGCACTCGGCACCGTCAAGGTAGGCGCCGTGGTCTCGGTCAACGCCTGTGGCAACGTGGTCGACCCGACCACCGGCGAGTGGGTGGCCGGCATGCGCGCCGCAGCCGATAGCGACCAGATCGTCGACATGGAGCTCGCCGCCCTTGCCGCCGCCGGCTCTATGAAAATGCCACTCGACCGCACCAACACCACCATCAGCTGCATCGTCACCAACGTGGAGCTCACTAAGGCCCAGGCCACCAAGGTCTCCCAGATGGCCGCAGACGCCTATGCACACGCCATCCGCCCCACACACACCACCAACGACGGTGACACCATCTACACCCTTGCCAGCGGCAAGCTGGGCAGCCAGGCAAGCGCCGCCGTTCCCCTAGACCTGCTGGGCATGCTCGCCGTAAGGGCCCTGGAAACCGCCATCGTAAACGGAGCCAAAACCGCCAAAACATCCCACGGCATCCCCGGCGCCGCGAAGTAAACTAGCTCGTCCGGTTACCCGGTTGGTCTTGGTTATGTTTGCTGCTCTACAGTCCTGGCTCGCACGAAGAGCACATTAAGTGCTCTTCGGCTCGTGCGGAACTCGCGACAAACATAACCAAGACCAACCGGGTAACCTACTCAACAAGATCTCTTTCAGCCCAGGCCCCTGTGTACCGCGCGTCCAAGATCTTCAAATTCAGGCAGCCTGACAATCGATTCTTATAGCAAAGGCCCCTTGGCCTTTAGTTTGATAAAAGTTCCGCACGAGCCGGAAAGCACTTAATGTGCTTTCCGTGCGAGCAGGACTGTTCGCAGTAGCAAACTAAAGGCCAAGGGGCCCAGTCAACCTATCAGCAGCGATTACTCAACAGCTAGTTGAATTTGAAGATCTTTGAGGCAAGACGGTAGAGGCCGAGTGTGGTTTTGTCTCCAGCCCGCCCGTGCAGGTTGGTAAAGAAGCCGACCACACCGTAGCGTGCACGACGATACATACGCTCGTCGTAGGCCTTCAAATCACTCCACAATGTCGTCAGGCGCTCGTCGGCGCAATCCTCATCGGAAAGCTTGGTAAGCACCGAACAAATTGCCATCATCATGGTGAAATAGCCCATCATGTACGCGCGCAGACGCGACGACTCGACATCGCTGTACAGATGGAACGACTCCATCATAATGCGCGTCACGCGAAACTGCTGGTCCAGACGTTTGACCATCGTGGCCTCGTTGACGCTCTGGCCCTCGCGACCGATAAAGTAACGATAGAGGTCGATGTCGGCGTAGTACATGGTCTTGCAGCGCGGCAGCGGCACATAGGCGTAGATATTGTCGACATAGAACGTGTGCGGCGGCATAGGCAGATTGGACGCGCGCAGCACATCCGTGCGATAACACAGGCTGTGCATGAGCAAATTCTGGTCCGGACGGAAATGGCCAATCTGGTCCCAGGTAAAGATCTTTTTGCGCGGCAGGGCAAACTTGTAACCAATAGCGGTATGCGTACCCTCATAAACCTTCTCGTACACATAGTTCGAGATAAACAGATCGACGCGCTGGTCGCGCTCCTCAAAGCCACGCAGAATCGAAAGCATGGTCGAAAGCGCCGCACCGTCGAGCCAGTCATCCGAGTCGACGACCTTGTAGTAGGTGCCCTGCGCCTCGCGCAGGCCCGAGAGGACGGCCATGCCGTGACCGCCGTTCTCCTGATGCACCGCGCGGATGATACCGGGGTAACGCGCCTCCCACTCATCAGCCTTAGCTGCCGTCTCGTCCTTGGAACCGTCATCGACGATGATGATCTCGATATCGGTGGCGTAATTGCTCCCCTCCAGAATGGAGGTGATGCAATGGTCCATGTCCTTGGCGGCGTTATACGAGGGAATACCGAATGATATGACTTTATGCATGGCAGGCGATAATCTCATCCGAAAGATCGAGGGCAGAGTTGGTCACGGCATCCATATCGTAGTAACGATACTCGGCCAGGCGACCCACCGGGTGGAAGTTCGTCAGGTTCTGGACGCGCTCAAGATAGCGCTCATAGAGCTCGCGGTTCTCGGGCTCCAGAATGGCGTAATAGGGCGTCTCGCCCGAGCCGGGCGTATAGGACTTGGAATACTCCTTCATGATGGTGGTCTTGCCGGGCAGGACCTGACCAGTCATGTTCTTGAACTCGGTGATACGCGTGTAATCCTCGCTCGTGGTGTAATTGACGGTGCCCACGGGCTGGAACTGGTCCATATCGAGCGTCTCGAACTTCATGTCGAGCGTACGGTACGGCAGAGCGCCCAAGTCGAGGTTGAACAGCTCGTCGAGCGGACCGGTGTAGACGATCTCGCCGCCATAGACCTTGCCGTCGATCCTAACGGTGGTCTCGTCAATCTCAAAAAGGTCGCGGGCGTCCACGTCGCAGAACACATCAATCAGATCGTGGTCGAGCATATGCTCGAACAACGCGGTATAGCCGTCCTGCGGCATGCCCTGGAAGGGAGCCTGCGGGAAATAGCGGTCATCGTCGCCCACAAAGACGGGAACGCGGCCGGTGATCGAGGGATCGATCTGGTCGGGCGTCTGGCCCCACTGCTTCATGGTGTAATGCAAAAAGACGTTCTCGTAGACGTAATCGGCGACCTCGGCAAGATCCGGGTCGTTCTTCTTGCGCAGCTCCATGATGGGCACCTTGACGTCCTTGCCAAAGGTCTCCACGAGCTTCTGATACAACTCCTCGCCGCGCTCATCGCCAAAGGCGAGCTTGAGGCTCGCGTGGTTAAAGGGCACGGGCATAAGGGTGCCGTTGATGTTGGCGAGCACCTTGTGCTGGTAGTCCGTCCACTTGGTAAAGCGCGACAGAAAATTGTGGACGCGCTCGTTAAAGGTATGGTAAATGTGCGGACCATACTCGTGGACCAGGATCCCGGCCTCATCAAAGCAGTCGTAAGCATTGCCCGCAATGTGGCCACGGCGCTCCAAAACGGCAACGCGATAGCCGATGGTCTCGGCAAGACGGCGGGCACAAACGGCACCGGCATACCCGGCACCGACGACAATCATGTCATATGCGCCGGCGTTAAAGCCTTCAGGCAGGCCTGAGGTAATCTGCATCGATACTCCTTGTCAAAAGCCACGGGCTCGTTAGCTGGGCTTTTCTCGAACATTCTTCGAGACATATTTATCAGAGCGATTATAGCGCTAATGCGTCCTATAATGAGCTTGCCACACAAGGAAAGCTCAAGCACCCCGGCGTACATATTTGAAAGGTAAACCCGCTAGCAGCGGGTTTATTCGTGGACAGCCGGACGCCTGGAGCTTAGCGAAACGCTTGTAAGGAGTAACATGAGCGATTTCCTAAACCGTATGAAGTCTGCCGCCAAGGCCGACCTTAAGACGATCGTCCTGCCCGAGGGCGAAGATCCGCGCACCATCATCGCAGCTACCAAGATCATCGAGGAGGGCTTGGCAAAGATCGTCATCTTGGGCAACCCCGACGAGATCGACGTTCCCGGCGCTACCGTCATCGACCCGCGCAATGCCGAGAAGCACGAGGAGTACGCGCAGAAGTTTGCCGAGCTCCGCGCCAAGAAGGGCGTCACCATCGAGCAGGCTCGCGCCCAGGTGATGGACGCCACCTACTTTGGCACCATGATGGTCAAGATGGGCGATGCCGATGGCCTGGTCTCCGGCGCCTGCCACTCCACCGCCGACACCCTGCGCCCCGCGCTGCAGATCCTCAAGACCGCCCCGGGCACCAAGCTGGTCTCGGCCTTCTTTGTGATGTGCACCGACACCCCGCAGTTCGGCACCGACGGCACGCTGATCTTCGCCGATTGCGGCCTCAACATCAACCCGTCCTCCGATGAGCTCTCCGAGATCGCCATCGCCTCCGCTCACTCTTGGTCCACCTTCATGGGCAACGTTGAGCCGCACGTGGCCATGCTCTCCTACTCCACTATGGGTTCCGCCGGCGGCGAGGTCGCCAAGAAGGTCCAGGAGGCCGTGAAGTTCTGCAAGGAGAAAGCTCCCGAGCTCGCCATCGATGGCGACCTGCAGCTCGACGCCGCCATCGTCCCCAACGTCGCCCAGCTCAAGGCTCCCGGCTCCTCCGTTGCCGGCAAGGCCAACGTGCTCGTGTTCCCCGACCTCGAGGCCGGCAACATCGGCTACAAGCTGGTCCAGCGCTTCGCCGGCGCCGACGCCTACGGCCCCATCCTGCAGGGCATCGCCAAGCCGGTTAACGACCTTTCGCGCGGCTGCTCTGCCGACGACATCGTGGGTGTCGTAGCCATCACCGCCGTCCAGGCTCAGATGGCTGAGTAGCGGACGTATCCCCTCGGGACCCTACAGGGTAAAGCTCTGAAAACGTCCTCGGACATGCATGAAACCCCCGCTGCGCACTTCGTGCGGCGGGGGTTTCATGCGTCCTGCGGAAAGTTTTCAGAGCTTTACCCTGTAGGGTCCCTGCCGCCACGTGGTGCTCAGGGGATCTGGAGTGGACGGCGGCTTGGCTACGAGCTGGGGCTGAGAATCTGAATGGATGGGTGCCGTTGCTGGGGGGCAAACGATGCGGATATGGTCACTTTGGATTTGAAAGGCTGATAGGGCCTCGGCGGTTGTTGTGCCGGAAAGCGTGTCCCGGTTTGAAGGCGGATTGCGGGATGTAGCTTCCACTTGGGGGCTGTTTGGGAAACTGCGGGACGGAATTTTGCTTTGTTGTGGGTCGCATTTTCCGCAACCTGCCCCAAACGGAAAGTGTGTCCCAAAATCCGCGTTCAAAATGGGATGGGGTTTCCGCCGTCCGCCCTCCAAAAAAGCCTCCCGAGCTGTTGCTCAGGAGGCCTTTCGTTTACATGCAATCGGCGCGCTAGTTGTTCGCGGTCAGACGCTCGACGTCGTGGGCGATCATGTATTCCTCGTCGGTGGGGATGACCATGACGGTGACGGCGGAACCGGCGGCACTGATGACCTGTGGGCCGTTGCCCACGGCCTCGCGGTTCTTATTGTTGTCGATGCGTACGCCCAGCCACTCAAAGCAGTCGCAGAAGGCCTTGCGGATCGACCAGTCGTTCTCGCCGATGCCGGCGGTAAAGGTAATGGTGTCCACGCCCGCCATGGAAGCGATCATGGAACCGGCCTGCTGCATAGCCTTGTAGGCGAACATATCGAAGGCGAGCAGGCAGCGCTCGTCGCCCTCGGAGGCGCGTGTGCGGATGTCGCGGGCATCGTTGGAGATACCCGAGATGGCAAGCAGACCAGACTGCTTGTTCATCATATCATCGACTTCCTGATAGCTGTAGCCGCCCTCGCGCTGCAGGTAGCACACGGTAGCAGGGTCGATGGAACCACAACGGGTGCCCATCATCAGGCCATCGAGCGGCGTGAGGCCCATCGTGGTGTCGCGGCACACGCCGTCCTCAATGGCGGCAAGCGAAGCGCCGTTGCCCAGATGGCACGAAAGCAGACGGTGGCAGCGCGAGCCCAGGATCTCCTTGGCCATCATCCACTCGTAGCGGTGGCTCGTACCGTGCGCGCCGTACTTGCGCACGTGGTACTTGTCGCACACGTCCTTGGGCAGCGCGTAGGTGTAGGCAACCTCGGGCATGGTCATGTGGAACGAGGTATCGAAGACGGCCACGTTGGGCAGCTCCGGATACTTCTCACGGCAATACTCAATCGCCGCGGCCTCGCCGTAGTTGTGCAGCGGAGCAAGCGGTGCCACCTCAAGAATCTTGGCCATAACCTCGTCGTCGACAACTGCGGAATCATCGAAGTGCCAGCCGCCCTGAACGATACGATGCCCAATGCCATCAATCGTAAAGTCGGTCTTCTCAAGCTCCTCGAGCACACGAGCGATAGCAGAGCGATGATCGGGGAAAGGGACCTCCTCGGTCTGCTTGGCGCCACCGTTCTCGGAGTGGCCAAAGATGCCCATGTCCGATCCGATACGCTCGCAGTTGCCCTTGGCGAAAACCTTGCGGGTATCGGTATCCAAAAGCTGATATTTAAGGCTTGAGCTACCGGCGTTGACAACAAGTACGTTCATGAGACTCCTTTGCAGTGCAATACGGTCGGCGCAGACCCCTTAAGGTGGCCGTATGTTAATAAGAAGTTATCACAACTTGATAAATAGCTATCAGGCATATCGCCCAACGAGCACAAGAGAGGGGCCGAACGGCGCTCGGTCGTCCAGCCCCTCCCCTCTTGCAATTACTTGCCGTTGACGATGCGCTCGACGTCGGAAGCGATCATGAACTCCTCATCCGTGGGGATGACGAAGATCTTGACCTTGGAATCCTTGGCGGACAGGCACCAAGCGCCGTCGCCACGCAGGGCGTTGCGGGCATGATCCATCTTAACGCCCATAAAGGCCAGACGATCGGCCACGCCGGCGCGAACGGCCGGAGCGTGCTCGCCGATGCCGGCGGTAAAGACCAGGGTGTCCATGCCGCACATGGAAGTGGCCATCTCGGCGGCCTTGGCGGCAATCTTGTAGACGAACATATCGAAGGCGAGCTGGGCCTCGGGGTCGCCGGCAGCGGCGAGCTCCTCGACGTTGCGGCAGTCGTTGGTCTTGCCGCCGGTCACAGCCAAAAGGCCGGACTTCTTGTTCATCATCTCGTCGACCTCGTCGAAGGTGTAGCCACCCTCGCGCTGTAGGTAGCACACGGTAGCCGGGTCGATGGAGCCGCAGCGGGTGCCCATCATGACACCGTCGAGCGGCGTCAAGCCCATGGTGGTGTCCATGCACTTACCGTCCTCGATGGCGCACAGGGAAGCGCCGGAACCGATGTGGCACACGACGACCTTGCGAGCCTCGCCGTTGGTCATCTCGGCAACCTTCTTGGAAATATAGCGGTAGCTGGTGCCGTGGGCGCCATACTTACGAATGTGCAGCTTGTCGCAAACATCCTTGGGCAGGGCGTAAGTCTTGGCGACCTCGGGCATGTTGAAGTGGAAAGCGGTGTCATAGACCGTGACGTTGGGCAGATCGGGATACTGCTCGAGGCAGTACTCGATAACGTTGGCCTCGGGGTTGTTGTGCAGCGGGGCGAGCGGAGCGACCTCGCGGATCTTGGCGAGGACGTCCTCGTCGACGAGGGAGGAATCGCCGAAGTACCAACCGCCCTGAACGATACGGTGGCCGATGCCCTCGATCTTGACGCCGTTGGCCTCGAGGTCCTTCAGGACGACCTCGATGGCGACCTTGTGGTCGGGGAACTCGATGTTCTCGGTCACCTTCTTGGAACCGTTGGCAGCGTGGGTGAAGGTACCGCCGGTAAAGCAGACGCGCTCGCAGGAGCCCTTTGCGGACACCTTGTGGGACTTGGTATCGATGACCTGATACTTAAGGGTCGAAGATCCCGCGTTGACGACCAGAACGTTCATGTGTCTCCCTACTAACAGGCGGTGTGGCGCCGCCAGGTTACATACGCTTCAATAATAAACCCAAACGCCCTCGCGCTCGGGTTTATTGCGTTGATATATAAGTTATCGGTGCCTAAGCTTTCGCCTCATCCCACGGAAGAAGCGCCCTCAGATGAGGTTCTCGCCCAGGTTTTTGCCGCCGAGGACGTGCATGTGGAAGTGCATGACGGTCTGGCCGGCGTTGACGCCCTTGTTGGAAATGACGCGGAAACCGTCCTCCAGGCCCTTGGCCCTGGCGACCTCCTGAATGGCGTGAGCCATGGCACCCATGGTCTCGGCCGGTACGTTGTCGGCGATGTCACTGTAGTGCTTCTTGGGAATCACGAGGGTGTGGACCGGCGCCTGGGGATTGAGGTCGTCGAAGGCGATGACCTGATCGTCCTCGTAAACGACGGTCGAGGGGATCTCGTGGTTGGCAATTTTGCAGAAGATGCAATCACACATGGTTGGTTCCTTTCTCACAGACCAAGGTAGTCTTTTTGGGACGGGGCTTTTTTGACTACTTTTTCGCAAGCGCAGGCACCTGGCGAGCCGTCGCGCAAGGGTAGTCAAAAAAGCCCCGTCCCAAAAAGACTACCCCAAAGTAGGCTGCGAGGTGGTTAGAACGAAAGGTTGTCGTCGGTGTTGGCGGCTTCGCCGTCGGCGAGCACGTCGTTGCCGTCGACGTCCTTCAGGAGCACCGAGACCTTCTGCTCGGCATCGGACAAGCGGGTACGCAGGCTCTTGAGGAGCTCGACGCCGCGGGTATAGCTCTCGAGCGACTCCTCGAGCTCCATGTCGCCCGACTCCAGGCTGCGGATGATGAGCTCCAGCTCCTGCGAGGCCTGCTTGTACGTAAGCTGCTCGACCGGGGTCTTCTCTGCCATATCTGTTTCCTTTCCTAAGGGTCTATCACTGTGAAACGAGGTCTACTCGACCGCGTTGACGGTTGCTGCCACGTTGCCGTCCGCCATGCGCACGCGAATAGCGTCGCCCGGCTTAAAGGTCTTGGCGCTCGTAGCCACACCGTCCTCGCTGTACGCGATGGAGTAACCGCGGGCAAGCACCTTGAGCGGCGACAAGGCATCGAGCGACGCAGCAGCTCGGCCCAGGTCGGACGCGGGCTTGCTGAGCATCGTGCGCCCCTGATGCTCCAGACGGGAGCTCGCAAGCGTGAGCGCATGGCGTTTGCCATCGAGCCCCGAGGTGCTTGCGATCAAGCGCTCGGGCAGGCGCTCAAAGTCGGAGCGGAAGGCCCCAACCGAACGCGTTATGGCGCCGGACAGGCGATCGGCCGTCAGGGCAAGCTCGGACTCGCGACGCTCGACCATAAACGTTGGATCGTTGAGGCACGGGCGGCACGCGGCCGCATCGAGCGCGTCGCCCAGACGAGCCGTATAGGTGTCCCAAGCGCGGCGACCACGCTGATCGAGCATTTCCAGATCGACCTGATCCGACCCAATCATCGAAGCCATCGCGGCGCCCAGACGCTGATGGCGCGTCTCAAGCACGTCGGCCAACTCCGTCATAGCCGGCGCCACCGATTCTGCCGCCGCCGTGGGCGTGGAGGCGCGGCGGTCGCTCACCATGTCGCAAATCGAGGTATCGGGCTCATGGCCAATGCCGGTCACCACGGGCACAGGACAAGCCGCCACCGCGCGGGCAAGCTCCTCGTCGTTAAAGGTCATGAGGTCCTCGAAGGAACCGCCGCCACGCACGAGCAAAATGCAATCGGGCGCCGGCGTAATGGAAGCGGCGCGACGCAAACCCTCAATGAGCTCTGCCGGCGCACCCTCGCCTTGAACCTTGGCACCCACGCAAACGAGCTCGACGAGTGGGTTGCGACGACGCAATGTGCGCTTGACGTCATCGATTACGGCACCCGAAAGCGAGGTGACGACCGCCACACGCGAGCAGAACACCGGGATGCGGCGCTTGCGCGCTTCGTCCATCAGGCCCTCGCGTCTCAGCTTTTCGGCCAGTTGCGCCACTTGTTGACGCAGCAGACCCTCCCCCGCCAGCGAAAACGAGCGGGCGACAAAACTCATGCGGCCCGTGGGCTTATAGAGATTGAAGCTACCCTTAAAGCTCACCTGCATGCCGTCGCGCAGATCGAACGTGCGCTTGAGATAGGCACCCTTCCAAATGATGCAGTCAACGGCGGCCGAATCGTCCTTAATCTGGAAGTAGCAGTGGCCGCTTCGGGCATTGGGGCCACGGAAACCCGTGACCTCGCCCAAAACACTCAGCTGCGGAATAGCATCGAGTGCACCGGCGGCGATCTCCACCGCCTGGCTCACGCTGAGTTCCTTGCGCTCCTGATCGCCCGAGCCGTCAAACTCGGCGGAAACGGCATTGCCGGTTAGATTCCAGCCTGCCACGCAGCCTCCTTTCGTTATCGTGCACAAAGGCTCCAGCCCTGCGCAAATTCAAGTCCAACACATAGTACAGCGCCGCGGGGACACAAATCCCCGCGGCGCCTGTCAAGCCAATTTGTTATCGGTTGGAGTTTCTGTTGTAGCGAGCCATCAGGTAGAGCAGCTGAATGATCGAGGTGAGCGCTGCGGCCACATAGGTAAGCGCGGCTGCCGTCAGGACCTTCTTGGCACCGTTGACCTGCTTGGAGCTCATGCCCGACTGCTCGATGTACGCCACGGCGCGGCGGCTGGCATCGATCTCGACCGGCAGCGTAACCAGCTGGAACAACACACTAAACGAGAAGAAGATCAGCGCGAGGGTTGTGAGCCCGGCAATGTTCATAAACAGGCCCAAGAGCAACACGATGGTCCAGGTGTTCTGGGTAAAGTTGACGACCGGGACCAGGGCAGTGCGCACCTTCATCATGGCATAGCCGCTTTGGCGCTGGGCGGCGTGGCCCGCCTCGTGGCAGGCGACGGCAACGCTTGCGACCGATCCGCCCGAACGGTTGGCATCCGAGAGATACAGGTTGTTATCCTGCGGGTTGTAATGGTCGGTGAGCTCACCGGCGACGCCCTTGATACCCACGGCATTGCAACCGCTGGCGTCGAGCATGCGGCGCGCGACCGCAGCGCCCGTGTCGCCGTCCGAGCGAACCTTGGACCAGGTTTTATACGTCGAGTTGATATAGCTCTGCGCGGCAAGACCGAGCACCGTACAAACAAGGACGACCAGCAGGTACAGCGGGTCGATGCCAAAGCCATAACCATAGTAATAGGGCATGCGAATTCCTCCGAATCGAGTTACACGTTGAAGGCATTCTACCCACTCGCCCAGCCAACGAGACAGCATCGATGTTTTGGCAATGTCAGTGAAAACGGCCGAGAGCGAGCAAGGTGACGTGAAAGAGAAGCGACGCGTACTTTGGTACGCGAGCGACGATTGAACGTCAGATTGCCACTCTCGGCCGTTTGCAGCGTCGAGCCGTTACGCGGTTTGGTAAAACCGCGTAACCATATACCTACAGGAGCTCGATTTTGCCGTCCTTCACCGTCAACCCCATGTTGCCCGAGAGCAGATCGTCCAGGCGCGAGCCCACAAGCTCAAAGCGCCAACCTTCGCGCAAAGGGCTCTGCTCGGGATGCTCAATATAGTCGGTCAGGTCATCGCGCGAGGCAATGACCGAGGTCGCCACGCCCGAACGCTCGGCAACCAGGCGAATGAGCGCGTACATGAGATCCGTCACGCTCTCCAGCTCCGGAGAGATCTGGCGATGTCCGCGCACCATGAGCGGCAGGCGATCGTGCGGGCAGCTCGCGCCGCGCTTGATGGCCATGAGCGCGCCGTCCACATCGCGCTCCCCCAGTTGATCGGTGCCGCGGATGCTGCGGAACTCCTCAACGCGCACAGGATTGCGCTTGACGAGCGCCAGCAGCGTATCGTCGGACATAACCCACTTGCGCGGGATGTTGCGGCGCTCGGCGCGGTCCTCGCGCCAGGCGGCAAGCTCGCGCGCAATGCCCAGCTGATGGCGGCTACACGAGTTGATGCGCTTGACCTTGCGGAATGCCTCATGCCGGTCGGCGCGGTAGTGCGACTCGTCTGCCAGCGGGCGCAACTCGTCGAGCACCCAGTCCACGCGGCCAAGCTCGCGCAGGCGGCTCATCATCTCGGTATAGGCGACGATCAGATACTTGACGTCATCGATCGCGTACTCAATCTGCTTATCGCTCAGCGGGCGGCGCGACCAATCGGTCAGCGACTCGGTCTTGGGCAGCGATACGCCGCAGAACGTCTGAACGAGCGCGCCGTAGGAAATCTGCTGGCGCTCACCCAAAAAGGCGGCGGCGACCTGCGTGTCAAAAATCGGACGCGGCAGCGCGCCCACGGTGTGGAGCATGACCTCCATATCCTGCGAGCAGGCGTGGAAGACCTTGACCACGCTCTCGTCGGCCATAAGCTCGGCCAGTGGCGATAAGTCGTCGATCACCAACGGATCGACCGCGACACTCTCGGCAGGGGTGGCAATCTGGACCAGGCACAGGCGCGGATGAAACGTGCGCTCGCGCAAAAACTCGGTATCGACGGCAATCGCGTCGAACTCACGAGCGCGCTGACAAAAGTCGAGTAGAGCCTGATGTGTGGAAATGTACATATCAACCCATCGAATAAGGTTAGGCCCGAAAAACACGGGTAGGATATCGGCATTGCCCTACAACTATACTCGGTTAGTCACAGAACGGGAACGTAAGCATGCGCTGCCTTATCATCCACAACCCGGCATCGGGTCCCAGCTCCGATGAAATCTACGCATTCACGCACGCTCTTGCACAGGGCGGCGACGAGGTCGTAATGCGCTTTATCGGCGATGGCATGGAGCCCGAGGACGCGGTAGCGGACGTTCGTGAGTTCGACCGCGTAGTCGTTTCGGGCGGCGACGGCACCGTCTCCAACGTGCTCGACCAGATGCGCGGGTGCGGTGTCCCTACGCTCATCTTCCCCTCCGGCACAGCCTGCCTGTTCTTTAACAACATCGGTAATGCCCCCGAGGCGGCGGCGCTTGCCAAGGCTTGCCGCGCCGGCCGCACGGTCAAGGTGGACATGGGTGAGCTCTTTTGGATCGACGAGAACGGTAACGAGAAGCGCCACGGCTTTATCATCATCGCCGGCTCGGGCTTCGACGCCGAGATCATGATGAAGGCCGCTCCCACCAAAAACGACATTGGCGAGATCGCCTACTTCCTCTCCGCGCTCGCCACGCCCAACCCCACGGTGGCGCACTTTACCATTGAACACGACGGCATGGTCGAGGAGCTCGACGGCATCTGCTGCATGGCGGGCAATACCTCAGTCATCCAAAACGACATCAACCTGTTCCCCAGCTGCCGCATGAACGACGGCATGGTCGACATCGTCGTTATTGAGCCCGTGCGCACGGTGCAGCTGCTCCCCACGGTGATCACCGCCGCGCTCGACCCCGCCGGCAAGGTGCTCGGCCGCCCGCAGTTTAAGATTATCCAGACCAAGGAAGCCAAGATTACCTGCACGCCGTCGCTGGGCATGCAGTTCGATGGCGAGATCATCTCCAGCAACTCCGGTGTCTTTGGCGCCCGCGCGCTTCCGCAATGCCTCGACCTCATCGTCGACGAATTCTCTCCACTCGGAAAATAGGAGGACCCCGTGAACGACAACCCTATCATTGGCTTTATCGTCATCGTTCTGGCCATGCTCGTGGGCTACGCGATTAACGTAATCCACCGCCGGAAGAAGTAATTCCACATTGGTATGATATTCATCCAGTCATCGTCTCCCCCGTTGTTTATGCATTTGCCAAACAGCGGGGGATTTTCTTCGCGCCCTGTGCAAGGCGCTTTATTCAGGTACAGTAATTACAGGGTGCCTTTATTTAAGTAAAGCTACATAATGAATACAATTTACCGCTCATCGAATATTTCACCGCGTTTATAGAATAAGTTTATTTCACACATGAATAATATTTCCATTTCGTTATGCTATGGAAGATGTTTTATTGGCTGAAGCCCTCTGGCGACAGAGGGCTTTCGCACGCTGGGAGGGAAAATGAGGAAAGCTCACCCCGTCAACGCGCTCAAGAAGCTAGGCATAGGCCTCGCCTTTGGAGCTGCAACCATCATGTCCATGCCGACATCTGCGCTCGCCTGCACGCAGATGTACATGGGCAAGAACCTTACGGCCGACGGCAATACGTATTATGGCCGCGCCGAGGACTATGACAAACGCTACCTCAAGCACTTTGGCATCGAGGATTCGCACGCCCCCGGCTTCACCTACAGCTCCGATGAGTCCGGGTTCGCATACACCTCGAACAAAACCACGTATCGCTACAGCTATGTGCGCGATCACCCCTCGCAGTGGGATGACCGTTGGGACGCCTACTCCGAGGCCGGCATCAACGAGAAGGGCGTCTCCTGCTCTGCCACGTTGAGCACCTCCTATAACGAGAAGGCCGAAGAGGCCGACCCCATCACCGAGGAGACTGGCATTGGCGAGTACAGCTATGCCAGCGTTATCCTGGGCGAAAGCGCCACGGCCCGTGAGGGCGTCAAGCTTATCGGCAGTCTGATTGACGAGCAGGGCGTCTGCTCCAACGACCAGATTGTCATCGCCGACAGCAACGAGACTTGGCTGTTCGCCGCACTTTCCGGGCATCAGTGGATTGCCATGAAGCTCGCTGATGACGTCGCGTCGCTCAACCCTAATATCGGGAGCCTCAACTACGATGTCGACCTTAATGACGCCGAGAACTGCCTCCACTCCGAGGGCATCCAGACCATGCCCGTGGAGAAAGGCTTCGCCAAATACACCGACGGCAAGTTCGATGTTGCCAAAACCTATGGCGAGGGACTCGATGAGTCTGGCAGGCATCAGTGGACTCGCTATGTCCAGGGCCGAGACTACTTCATGAACCCGCTAATCAAGGACAAGGACTACACCATCGTTAAAGACAAGAACGGTACCGGCGCATCCGTCAGCGAGATCCAGCCCTTGTTCTTCAAGCCTGGCAAGTCTGGCTGGAGCACCTTTGAGCTGATTCGTGCCTTTGGCAACCGCGGCGAAAATGTCCCCGGCCTTAACGCCAACACCGACGGCGCCTACGCCATCGGCACCGAGCGCAACACCGAGGTCAACCTCTTCCAGATTCGTCGCGGCCTTGATCCCCAGGTTGCCACCATCCAGTGGGAGATGCTCTCCCGTGCCGCGTACTCCGTCGCTATCCCCTTCTACTCTGCACTGCTCACTGAGGTCAGCCCGTATTTCAGCGATCAGACTGTCTCCTTCGACCACTGCAAAGAGACCGACATCGTGAACAACGAGGAGCCCGAGAACTCCATCAACTACGTCCTCATGGACATCAGCTCCCTCTGCTTCGAGCATCCCGAGCTGCTCGGCGTCAACGTCCGCACCTACCTCGACGCCCTCCAGAACGAGCTCGTCGAGCAGAACTTGGAAGTCGACGAGGTCATGCAGGCCACCGAGGGCACCGAGGCCCGTACCGCCCTGGCAAACAAGGCCGGCAATGCTGCCACCGAGAACACCTACGTCAAGTGCAAGGCCTTGCTCCAGGAGATGCGCGCCTATCTGAAGGCTGAGAACTTCGACCAGCCCTTCACCCCGAGCGACCTGAACACCGAGACCAACGGCCTCAAGGTGTCCATCACCTACGCCAAAGACGCTCTTGCCACCGACCCGGTAACCCCGGATCAGCCTGGCACTCCCGAGCAGCCTGGTACTCCTGAGCAGCCCGGTACCCCCGAGCAGCCCGCTAAGCCCGAGCAGCCCACCACCAAGCCCGAGAAGCCTGGCAAGTCGGACACCACAACCACGGTAACCACCAACAAGACGAACACCAAGGGCGGCCTGCCCACCACCGGTGATCGTTTTGATGGCCGCGTGGTGGCTGCATTCGCCATCGCTGGCGTTGCCGTCATCTCCGCGGGCGGTTACTTCCTCTACCGTCGCAATAAGGAGTAACGTCCTAGCTGAGCGGGCAAGGCAGCAATGGCAGCCTCGCCCGCTCAGCCCGCTCTTTTGACCGGCGGGAAACGTCGCCGAAATCTTTTCAAAAAAGATTTCCCTGTACACACTTCGCTGTGCTATAGTGCAGCGCAACAGCAACTAGGCGCGACCGCGCCACGGCATCACGAAAGGAGCCACCAACATGAAGAACACGATGACGTCTCTCAACAACTGGTGGTGGCGTGATGCGAATACGATTGGTCGACGGTGAGTCCCTCACGCCTGTTTTGCGCTCTAGGTGATTGGAAGGCCTCCGGTTTCGACCGGGGGCCTTTTTCTATCTCGAGCCCGATCGCATTCGCATCACGCGCCTCCGCTTTCTTCTCTTGCACTTCCCCTCCGAAAGGATTTTCACCATGTCTCAGAACACCACCACCGCCCAGCCCCGCACCGTCCAGACCGCCGACCGCGGCAAACTCGACGTCCGTGCCCTCGTCTTGCTCGCCATCCTGCTTGCCGCCGGCTTCATCCTCAACTTCACCGTCGGCAAGGCCATCTCCGGCATCTCGGGCGGCATGATCAGCCCCGAGTTCATCATCTCGGCCTTCTGCCTCACCATCCTGGTCGTTCGCCCCAACATCGGTCAGGCACTCGTCATCGGCCTGATCTCGGCCGCCGTGATCCAGATCACCACCACCTCGCCGTTTGTCGATTTTGCCGCCGAGGGCATCGCTGCCATGCTCATGGCCGTCATTGTCAACGCTGCCGCCAAGGACGGCCAGGTTAAGCCCGCCGTCGCCATCGTCGCAGCCTTCGTGACCACCTTTGTCTCGGGCGTCATCTTCATGGTCATCAAGATGGCCATGCTCGGCGTGGTGAGCGAGCTCGCCGCTGCCATGCTGCCCGTCGTCGCCATGACCGCTGTGTTTAACGCCATTCTGGTCGGGGCGCTCTATCTGCCCATCCAGAAGGCCCTTAGGCTTAACTAACCCGCTCGGCTTTACGAGCCACCCCCATCTTGGCGTTCATTCGTCGCTCGCGTACCCAAGTACGCTTCGCTCCTCTTTCGCGCCAACCTGGGGCACCTCGTAAAGCCGTCTCCGTGCTTCACCAGCAAAGACTGTCCCAAACAACGAGCTTTTGGGGACGTCCTTAAACGACTAGTCATGTAAGAACGTCCCCAATGACTATGAAAGGTATCCATGGAAACGATCATCAACGTCGACGATGTCTCGTTCTCCTATGGCACGCAGACCGAGCAGGCGCTTAGCCACGTTTCGCTCAGCGTGAACAAGGAAGATTTCATCGGCATCATCGGGCCTTCGGGTGCCGGCAAATCAACACTTACCGCCTGCCTGTCGGGCGCCGTGCCCCACCACTACAGCGGAACCTTCTTTGGCTCCGTGTTCGTTGACGGGCACGACACCTGCGAGGTCTCGCTCACCGACATATCGCAGATCGTCGGCAGCGTGCTGCAAGACATCGACACGCAGATGGTCGCTTCGGTCGTTGAGGACGAAATGCTCTTTGGCCTCGAGAACTTTGGCGTTCCGCATGACCAGATCGAGCAGCGCGTGAGCGAGACGCTTAAGGCCGTCGGCATTAGCGACCTGCGCGACCGCGAGATAGCCACCCTCTCGGGCGGCCAAAAACAAAAGGTTGCCATCGCCGCCATCCTCGCCATGCGTCCGCGTGTGCTCGTGCTCGACGAGCCAACCGCGGCACTCGATCCCGCCAGCTCCACGCTGGTTTTCGAAACGCTGCGCGAGGCAAACCGTAACCTCGGCATCACCATCGTCGTCGTTGAGCAAAAGGTCGCCCTGCTTTCGGAGTACTGCAACCGCGTACTGGTGCTCAATCACGGCCAGATCGCGCTGCAAGGCGAGCCACATGAGGTCTTTGCGCACACCGACAAGCTCCGCGCCATCGGCGTCGATTGCCCGCGCGTCACACGCATCTTCAACAGCCTCGAGGCCGATGGCTTGGCAAGCGGCACCCCCTGCCTGGATGTCGACGAGGCCGAACGCCTGATCGCGGGCATCGTCGACCCCGGCCGCGCGGCAAGCGACGCCCAGGCGCCCGCAGGCTCCCCGCACGCACCGTCGCTGTGCCCGCATGCGAGAGACGCCGAGCCGGTGCTCACGTTTGACCACGTTGAGTTTTCCTACCCCCATGGTGGCGCCGCCGTCCACGACCTCAACCTGACGCTCTATCCCGGCGAGCTCGTGGGCATTGTCGGCCAAAACGGAGCCGGCAAGACCACGCTCACCAAGCTGCTCACGGGTCTGCTTAGGCCTGCATCGGGCAGCGTGCGCGTTACGGGCTTGGACACGGCATCGGTTCCCACGAGCCGCATCGCCCGCGAAGTCGCAACCCTCTTCCAAAACCCCGACCGCCAGATTTGCAAGGACACCGTGCTCGACGAGGTCGCCTTTGGCCTGGAGCTTGCCGGCATCGACCGCGCCGAGGCGCTGCGTCGCGCCCGGCTCGTCATCGACCGCTTTGGCCTGCCGGCCGACGAGGCGCCCTTCTCGCTCTCGCGCGGTCAACGCCAGATGGTGGCGCTCGCCTCCGTCGTGGTCGTAGAGCCCAAGGTCGTGGTTCTCGACGAGCCCACGAGCGGCCTGGACTACCGCGAGTGCATGACCGTGATGGAAACGGTGCGCACCATGGCCGAGCGCGGCTGCGCCGTTATCATGGTCTGCCACGACATGGAAGTTGTCTCGGACTTTGCCGAGCGCATCGTGGTGATGGCCGACGGTCGCATCCTCGATCGCGGCCGCACACACGAGCTGTTCTCGAACATCGAGCTCATGCAGCGCGCCTACGTTGAACCGCCCCAGGTCATTGAACTCTCACGCCGCCTGGCATCCACCGTCTCGCCCGCCTTTGCACAGATGAGCGAGGTCACCGATATCGTTCGTATTACCGAGGAGATGGTCCGCCGTGGTTAACGTCATCGACTACATGCCGGGCGACACGCTGCTGCATCGCCTGAACCCCGTCATCAAACTGGGCCTAGCCGCCGCCATCATCATCGGCATCTTTTTGTCCGACACCTACGTGGCGCTGTTGGGATTTCTGGCGCTTACGCTCGCGCTGGGAGCCTACGCCGGCGTCGTCGACCGCCTGTTCTCGCTGCTCAAGCTGCTGATTCCGCTCGCACTCATCATGTTAGCGCTGCAGCTGGCCTTTATGCGCGATGGCAACGTGGTGTGGGGCTTCGTCACCGACGAAGGCCTCATCACCGGCTCGAAGGCCTGTCTGCGCCTGTTGGGCGTAGCGCTGCCACTCATCCTGATGCTTATGGTGACCAAGCTCAATGACCTTGCCAACGCCTGTGTCGAGGTGTTGCATGTGCCGTATCGTTATGCCTTCACCTTTACCACGGCGCTTCGCTTTGTGCCGGTGTTTGGCCAGGAGATGAACGCCATCATGGAGGCGCAAACCGCACGCGGCGTCGAATACGACACCAAGAACCCCATCAAGAAGCTCAAGCTCATGCTGCCGCTGTGCGTACCGCTGCTCATCTCGAGCGTAGGCAAGACCGATGCCACGGCCTTGGCAGCCGAGCAGCGCGGCTTCTACCTGCGCACGCGCGCGAGCTCGTACAAACGCTATCCCATCAAAGGCCTGGATATAGCCGTACTGATTGCCAGCATTGCCCTCATCGTCCTCGGATTCTTGTTCTAACCTGCCAAATAGGGACAGGTTTATTTTGGTCGGTTTTATATGGGCAAATGTCAGTCTCGTCCTTTAAGCTCCAGCACCAAGCAGCAACCGACAAATGCAAAAGGCCTCGGCTCGCACAAACGAGCCGAGGCCTTTACTGTTTTCCCAGATAAAACCTACCAAAATAAACCTGTCCCTTTTTGGCAGGTCGAGGGCTACAGGCGGTAGGGGGCGCCGCTGCGGATGATGGACTCGCGTACCAAAACGTCCATGGCGTCGAGGGTGATCTCGGGCATCTCGCGATACTTTTGCAGCACCGAAAGCTCCGTGCAGGCCAGAATGACGCGGTCGCAGCCGCTGCGGGCAAACTCCCACATCACTCGGTCAAACTTATCCATATCTGGCTCGCGTCCTGCCTTCACGTCATCGTAAATAAGCGACATCACATCGGCCTGGCGCTTCTCGCTGGGATAGACGACTTCGACGCCCGCCGCCTCGCACTCGCGACCGTAGACGCCGGCACCCACGGTGCCATCGGTACCCATGATGCCGATCTTGCGCACCGGCTCGGCCGGCATGCTCAAGTTGGGGTCGAACTCGCACTCCCCCATCACCACGCCGGCAAGCGCATAGCGCACCGACTCGCGCGGCATATGGATGATGGGGACCGAGGTAAACGACTGAATCTGATCGTAGAAGTAGTGCGACGTGTTGCAGGGAATGGCAATGTGCGCGCAGCCCAGCGTCTCGAGCGCCTGCGCACATTCCTTCATGGTCGCCAGCAGCTCGGTATGGTCGCCGGTCTTAATGGCCAGCGTGCGGTCGGGCATGGTCGACTTAGAGAGCACCACCATGTCGATATGTTCCTGATCGCGGGCGGCCGCCGTGTGACGCACCACCTGGTCGTAGTAATACGACGTGGCCTCGGCGCCCATACCGCCGATAACTCCCAGCTTTTCCATCGCCGCCTCCTTGGTGACGCTCGCACCATTGCGCGTATCATACCCGCGCCCGTCCGATACAAACCGGGCGGGCGCGACGTTCATCCTATTTGTAATACGTCTTAAACAGCTTAAAGTGACGCAGCTTGGTGTGCCACATGCGCAGCCAGCGGTTAAAGACAAAGTCGCCCTTCATAAACGAGGGGTCGGCGGCCTTACCCTCCTTGACCAGGCGATGCGCCTTAGCGCGCAGCTCGGGATCCTTGACGTATTTATCGACCACGCCCATGGGGACAACCATCCACAGCGCCTCGTTCTGCGCCGTCACAAACTCGGGCTCAAACGGGCGGTTGTACACATACTCGTCCACTACGTACTTGGCAACGTTAAAGCCACTGTTGGTGACGTAGTAGTTACTGCGGCCCTGGCGAGTGTTGAAGTCGAAGAACTTAAACGAACCGTCGCGCTCGTCGTATTTGACGTCAAAGTTGGAGAAGCCCGTAAACTTGAGGTCCTCGAGCAACTTGCGCACGCCGCCCATGAGCTCGTCATTGGGCTCGGTGATGATGCAGGCGTGGTTACCAACGCCGTGAGGCTGGTGCTCCTCGAGCAGCACGTGGCCCAGGCACATCATGCGCACCTTGCCGTTGCGGTCGGAATAGCTGGTAAGCACGCGCATGTACTCGTCGTTGCCGGGCACGCGATCCTGCAGGATCAGATCATCGGTGTAGCCACTCGCGTATACATCGCGAATGACCTGCTCCAGCTCGGCGCGATCGGCGATCTCGTAGGCCTTCTTCTGGCCCTCGAACTCATGCTCCCACCACATGATGCCGTCGGAAGGCTTCAGGATCATCGGGAAGGGAAAATCGATCTGGTCGAGCACCTCGGCGGGAGCCTCGCCCTGGGCGTTGAGCATGGCCATGGTAAAGGTAAACGTATGCGGATAGGGAACACCGTGCTTCTCGCACAGCTCGTAGAAGATTTCCTTCTTCTGGCACTGTTCGAGCATGCTGTAGGGCGCATAGGGCGCGATGACGTTTGAGGCAAGCTGGCCGGCGTCCTGAGCCTGTGCGGCAAGCGCGACATAGTTGTCGCCGCAGCCCATGAGAATAATCTTCTTATCGGGATTGGCCTGCGCGACACCGTTAATGGTCTCGATCATGACCGGCATGGTGTCGATATCAACATTGGGCGTGTAGTCGATAATCTGGCTGCGGTACGCAGGACCGGTCTGGTACTTGCCAAAGACCAAGCTCTTGACCTGATACTCCTCGTAAAAGGCGCGCGCCACCGAATAGGCGTTGATGTCGCCACCGAGCAGCACGGGGATAAACTCGCGCTCTGTAAACTGCAATGCCATGGAAACTTCCTATCTAGAACTGCCCACGACGGGCGGTCTTTATGCAACCCGTTTATTTTAGCGTGCCGGACCGTTTCCTCCTAAAGCTCCACTGTATCTATGACAATCAACGCAATTATCCAGCATGAAGGCCGCACTCACCGCCGTATGACCAACGGCAATGAACCCACCGTTGTTGTAGGGTTCAGCATATTGATACCCCCGAGTGAAAGGCACACGCGTGCTCCAGGACCTTCCAACCGATAACCCCATCCTCGATGCCGCAAAACGCGAGTTGGCGCAGCGCGCAAGCGACTGCTCCTCTGCGCACCGCAAACGACGCTTACGACGGTGCCGCCTACATCACCTCCATCGATACATCGGCGCACAAAGGCACGCGCAAGACGCCCGTCGCCGGCGGACACGATACCGCCATCGAGCAGTTTGGCCTCGTCTCCGATGCCCACGCCGGGGACAACATCAGGGTAATCAAACTCGGCGACGGCACCTGTTCGTTCACCCCCGCCCAGGCGCTCAACGAAGTAGGGCAAGCTCGCCGCAATGGGACCTTATAGCCACAAACCCCAACGTTGAGATAGCTTTCACAGTCCAAAGCCCGTCCCAAACAGGCCCCCGTAACGTTAAAGTTGAACTCTATGGTTTCTCAACAATTCGATATAACTGCAGGTCAAAGCCAAAGTCTCAAGTTCAACTTGACCCTTTAAAACCTTTAAGGTTCAAGTTGAGGTCGAAAGCAGTAGTAGAATACCTGAGGAACAATAACCTACGATTGATTGCAGAGGGACTGGATGCAGCATTCGAATCATCGCACCGCAGCGCTCATCGCGTCGAAGCCGGCTCGTATCATCACGAGCGCCGCGCTCGCCGTTGCGTTGACGGCCACGCCGATGCTCTCCCCCGTCGCGGCGTATGCCGCCTCGCAGGCAACGCAGGATCAGCTTGCCGCCGCCCAGCAGAAGATCGAAGCCGCCACGAGCGCCTACAACGATGCCCGCACCAAGCTCGGCGATCTGCAGAAGCAGATTGACGCCAACGAGGCAAGTATCGAAAAGATCGAGGCGAAGCTTCCCGATCAGCAGGAAAAGGCATGCACCGCCATGCGCGATCTGTACAAGTACCAGAAGGGCACCAACCCCATCGTGAGCTTCCTGGTCAACGCACAGAGCCTGGGTGAGTTCATCACGACCTGCAAATACACCAACCAGATCACAAGCTCGAGCATCGACGAGATCGAAGAGCTCAATAACATGCAAACCGAACTCGAGCAGAACAAGGCCGAGCTCCAGCAGGCCAAGTCTCAGCTTGAGGCAGAGCAGAAAAACGCCGAGGATGCGCTGGCGCAGGCCCAGCAGCTCCGCAGCGAGGCACAGGCAAAAGCCGAGCAGGAAAATGCCGCCGAGCTTGCCAAGCTTGAGGCCGATAAGGCCGCTGCCGCCGAGAAGCTCTCGGGCGAGGGCGTGAGCGGCAGCAATTCCAGCAGCCAGGCCACCAACGCCAACACCACCATCGACACCACGGTGAACAACGCCAACACCGGTAGTTCCGATTACGATTCGTTCATTAATGAGTGGACGAGCCGCATCGACAATTACCTCGCCGGCTCCCCTATGGCAGGCCAGGGCTATAACTTTGCCGTCGCCGCTTGGAATACCGGTGTCGACCCCCGTTGGTCCCCCGCCATCGCCTGCATCGAGAGCACCAAGGGTGCTTATTGCGCCAATTCTTACAACGCCTGGGGCTGGAGTGCACGTGGCGGCGGTTGGCGCAGCTTTGGCAGCTGGAGCGAGGGCATCTTCGCTCACGTTGCCTATCTGGGCGCCAACTACGGCTCCACCCTTACCCCGGCTGCGGCCAAAAAGTACTGCCCACCCACGTGGCAGGACTGGTACAACAAAGTCGCCGCTCAGATGAACCGCATCTAAGTGCAACTGCAAAGGGCCCCAATGGGGCCCTTTTCTTTTAGGTAGCGGAGGTATCGACGACGCCGGTCGCATTGGCAACCGCGACTATGACGATCATGCATAGGAGCAGCACACCCAATGCCTTGAGCCAGAGTTTCGCGAGTTTCTTGCCGCGATAGCTGTCGAGCAGTGCGAATCGCCGACGAAGACGGCGCTTATCGAGCAGCGCAAAATGCGTAAGCGCCATAAGGCCATCGACAAAGAAAAAATACTCGATTATGAGAAGCCACGTCGGGTAGCTTTGGTTTGCTCCCGTGGGTTGAAAGACGGCAAAGTGACTTCCGGCAAAGAACACAAGCAGCGAGAAGCAGACGAGCGTATTCCAAATGCGCCCCAGGGACTCCGGAACGCGAGAGAGCAGACCGCATGCAGCGGAGGTGGCAGGCCTAGGAAGCCTTGCGGGGTTCTGGAGCCTTTGGGGCGTCAACAACGTCTCCGAGGCCGGAGTACGGACAGGCGCAGGCGCAGGAGGCCGCACGGGGCGACTCAGATCGTATGCCGCGCGCGTCGCCCGTCCCAACGCTTCCGCACTCGCAAAACGCTTGGCCGGGTCGAGCGCCATCGCCATGCAAACGACATCGGCAAGTGGAGTGGGAATGCCGCGCACCTCGCATTGCTCGCGCATGTCGAACCCTGGTTTAGGGTCGACTCCCGTCAAACAAAAGAACAGCAGGGCACCGAGCGCGTAGACGTCGCTTCGCACGCTCGTCTGCCCAAACCCATACTGCTCGGGCGGCGCATAGGGCCGTGTCCCAAACTTGACAGTATCGGCATCGGCGCCATCGCGCCACACGCGCGCGATCCCCAAGTCGATAATCACCAGCGATGAAAACGTCAGGCCGTCATCAGGCGTATAGTTGGCACCTGTCACGATGATATTCGACGGCTTGAGGTCGCGATGGATCACCGGCGCCGAAGCCTCCCCCGCCATTGCAAAACCGGCATGGAGCTCGCCCACGGCGTCGCAAAGGACAGGATACAATTCACGCGCATAATCGGGAGCGGATCCCAGACAGTCCACCAGTGCCCCGAGTGTCTCCCCTTCTATATATTCCATAACCACGTTGAGCTCGTCGCCCGCACGACGACAATCGACGATTCTGGGCAGGTGCTCAAAACGCCTGCCTGCCCGCTGAGCGGCAAACAGACGCTCGTATGCCCCGCCGATTTGAGCCAAAGCATCGATGCGTTTACGGACAAAGGGACCGAGCGAACCACCGCCGGTTCCTTCAAAGTATACGAGCTCGGTTGTTTCAACGGACGAGCGCTTAAGTACACGCTCCACGCGATAGCTGTCGTTGCGATCGAGCGACGCCAGGTGCTCGGCAAGCGCTGCGGTCAGCTCGTCATTGGAATATGTTGGGGTCTGAGTATCCATAGCCTCCATCATAGCGCAGGGCGCAGACACCCCATGGCATCCGCGCCCCGTTCGTTTGCATCGTTGTTCGACAGCTCCGCCGGCTCAGATATCAGCGGCTAATTCACCGTCTCCTCGCCAAAGCGATACAGCTCCTCGTTGACCTTTTGGAGGCTGCACCCGCGATCGATGCAAAAGATGATAATCGCATCGCGGCGGTCCTTGCAGTTAAGGACGCTTACCCCGGCAGCCGTCAGCGCACGGTTGGTCTCTTTGAGCGTCAGCGCCATCGCGAAGGCAATCTGCAGCACCTTATTGCGACTCGGATGACGCGCACCGGTAAAGATCTGATAGCCAAAGGTCTCATTGAGATCGGCCATACGAACCACGCGCGAGCGCTCCAAGTCCTTTTCCTGCAGTAGCTGCTTCAGGTAATCCGAAAGCGACGGGGCGGCAAAGTCGTGCTCCCTGATATAGCCATCGATGTTCGGCGCATCGAGAAGCTCATTGAGCAACTCCTCGGTCAGCTTTTTATCGGGCATACGACTTCACCTCCCATCCGGCGCAACGGTAGCGACATGCTAGGCCAGCACCCAGCTTGCAGTGGCAGACTTATCAAACATGTTGGCAAAATACAGTGCCTTCTTGATATCGCCATCAAAGTAGATATTGCCCGCCACGGAGCCACCGGCGGAAAGGGTACCAGACTGCAGCTCATCGGAGCCCTCGCTGTAGTAACCCTGATTCTGTTGGGCGCCGTTGGCGTCCTCGCCCTTCCAGTCGTAGACATTGTAATCTGCGCCCTCATCGCCATTGTTGACGTACGTGACGTGAATGCCCGTCATGGTCGAACCGTCATAATTTGTGAGGCCGGGCTGGACGGAATCGACAACGACGGAAAGACCGGCAGCTGTGGTCACCGTCGTGCCAACCGCCAGGTCAGTCGTAGGCTGCTCTTCCTTCTTCGCCTCTTCCTTCTTGTCGCCATCGCCAGCGTCCTCGGTGACGGTCGCCTTATCGCTACCACAACCGGCAAGAAGACCGGCAGTCCCCAAGGCGACGGTGGCGAATGCGCCAAGTGCAGCGCGACGGCTCAGCAGCACTTCGTTTTCGAGCTTTTTCATTATGCATCCTTCCTACGATCCGGCTACCGCGCCGGCACACAGCACATCGTAGAAGGCAGCGAGCTCAAATTCATTAGCTGGGAGCTAATGGGGGGGTTGTAAGCCAGATTGGTACTGGATTGAGAAGATGCCTGTTCAGATGGAGCGGTGATTGAGGCTGCAGCTTGATACCAAAGCGCCCTTGCCGCGCCTCTGGCCGACGTTAGCCGCACCCCTCTCACCTGCAAGATGCCCATGAGGGGGGGGCTGCCCGTCGAAGATAGCGCGCGCATGGTGTTCGACGATTCCGTCGCCCCGCTATCGAATAAAAGGTATGGTCCTAAGATCACTCAGGCAATAAAGCAATAGCGCTGCGGTATATCTCCCCGTGCTTTAAGTCGGCATCAGCCACCTCAGGCAAGCGATTCAAATCACGGCACCCCTATGCCAGCTCGCGAAGCCTCCCGAGCGCCAGCCTGAACCACTCCAGATCGTCCTCATCAGGCACGCTATCGTACTTCCAGTGCGTTATATAGCGCCACCGAGAGAAGACGCCGCTGCCCAGAAGCCCAACGTCGTCTATGGTGTCTATGTCCTCTCGCAGTCCTTCGGCCGTACCGGAGCGCGGATATGCCCCGGCAAAGGCCTCGCCAAAGTCCATGTGCCAACCCAGGCCGAACATGTCATGGGCCAACGCGTGGAAGTCGCGGGTGGGACCGTCCAGCGAATCCTCGAAGCGCTTAACGAACCTGCACAGGTCATCACCGTAAGCCCCGCCGAACAAATAAGGCTCAATCACGTCCTTGCCGTGCAAGGCCTCTAACCACTCGGTCGGAATGCCCTCGTATCCGTACAGGATGCCGGCCAATCCACCGGCCACGCAAGCCGTGGTGTCGGTATCGTCGCCCAGGTTCACGGCGGTCAGTACGCAGTCGCGGTAGTTGTCGGTATGTTCTAGGCACCAGATGGCGGCGTGGTAAGTATCCCACACGTAGCCGCCGCTGGCACCAGCTCTGTCCTCACTCTCGCAGCCGGCGTGCCCGCTGTAAAGCACCTCGCGGGCATAGGCGATCATGTCCACGCAGGCCTGGCAGCAGTCGTCGGTAGCGTGGGTGATCGCGCTGACCTCCCTTATGTCGCAGTCGGAGCATTCCATAAACACCATAGGCAGGCAACGCATGAGCGAGCCGTTGCCCTTGCTGTATTCGCTTGTGAGCCCGCAACCCGTATCGAGCGCCTGCCTGGTGGCGTTGCCGTAGTCGAAGACGTTCCCGTCGGCGGTGTATGCGCCTTCGTTTATCCAATTGCGGAACTTGACGAGGATATCGTCGCAATTGATATCGCCGAGCTCGCGGTAGCTGTCGCACAGCGCGAGCGCCATGGACGTGTCGTCGCTCCATGTGCCCGCAGGCTGGTTGTGCGTGCCGAGGCCCACCATGTCCGTGCAGGTAAAGCTGCCGCGCGGCCTGAACTCGTAGGGCACGCCGAGCGCATCGCCCACGGCCATGCCGTACACGCAGTCCCTCACCGTCCGTAACAAGCCCATGGCGCGCACCTAGTTCCAGTTCATGCCGAACTTGCGCGAGCAAAGCACGTCTTTCCAGTGACTCTCGCGCTCGCACACCTCGGCGGCGGTCATCTTGGTGTCGCACACCTCTAGAATGGAGTAGGTGAAGTTTTCCACGATGTACCCAGTTCCGTGCTCGGCCACGATGGCCTTGAACTCCTTGTTGCCGCCAGTCGGGTCCATGGGGTTGGCATAGGCGCTCCAGCGCTGCCAGATACCCAAGTCCGCGCCCGCGTCCTTCTTGCTGTCGCCCGAGGCCGAACCCACGTAGAGTTTCCCCGTCGCGGTGTCGGTGATGCAGTAGACGCCCTTCACGTTGTCCAGCGCCCAGTACCAGTCGGAGCCCACGCTGGCGATAACGGCCTGCAAGGTCTTGTGGTCGATGCACACGTACTTGTAGCCAGGAAAAGGGGCAACGTTGCCCAGGCTCATCGAGTACTCGTACACTACGGGCTCGAAGTCGTGCATCGTGTTCTCGTAGAACTTGTTGTAGATGTCGCGCCCGATAGGCTTCTTCAACTTGATGATGAGGCGCTTGATGTAGGCCTCGTAGTCGGGAAGAAGCGTCAACTTGTAGCCCACGCCGCCCAGCACCTCGGGTACTGCCTTCTCCACTTTGTGCATGCCGCCGAAGATGAAGTACTCGGGCCCGTAGGTGTAGTACTGTGCGAACGAGAGCAGGTAATCCGCATGGTTGAGGTTGTTATTCGCTTGTCCCGTCGCGCTCCTCCACGCGTTCATCTCGTACCATCGCGAGCCGCTATCGGTCTTCTCGGGGGTCGAGGTGTCCTTCAACAGCATGTCGTACGCGCGCACGTTCACGTCGCCAGCATTCATGTTGAATTTGATCTTTGTCTTCTCTGGGTGCGCCACCGGCATCAAATCCCTGAGCGTTATAACAGCATTTCCCATGTTAATTCCGCCGTTTCAGTTTGAAAAGCCTGTAGGTCGAATCATACCACTCGCTTTCCAGACGAAAATTAGCGCTCGGCTAACCGCTCTGCTGTTGTCGTTTCTTATGGCGAAGAAGAGCACGAAGCCGATAAGCCCCGCGCCCGTGTTTATGCCTTGTTTGGCGATTGTTCGTGATGTGCCCGCACAGCTATTTTTGGTGAATAATCCGAAAGTAAGGAAGATAAGCGCGAATCATCCACGCCACCATCCGTCTCGCCCGCACTCGGGCAATACGCAGTGCCCGCTCCTGATCGGCCGTCCCTAGCGCCGGCGCGAACTCTTAGATGGCGTCTTTTGCGCTCATCACCTTGCGGAAGACGGTCGCGTCCTGCTTGCCGATGGGAATCGCGATCTTCTTGCCGCCCGCGCGTCGCACTCCGTCTTGAACAACATGTCCCATCCGCCCCCTCGCCTCATCCTCAAAAGGCTCGTCGAAGCCTAGCCCACCGTGACGGATTCCCCGGTAAAGGTGCTAACGAGCAGCAAAACAAAGGACACAAGGTAGCCGATGCTCAACAGGTAGGCGGTAACCAAAAAGACAATCCATCCCACATCGGTCTTGCCGTCGGCATGGCGTTGCTCGCGATTGCGGCAGAGCCAAATCGTCACGCCAATGGCCACGATCAGCAACACAAGTGCCGCTGCCGCCAACCCGGCAAGCGCAAACATAACGCCAATGCTCACAGCAATAACCGGAAGCAACAACAAGCCGCATCCACACCCACCGGGACTATAAACGGCAGACTGTCGGCGTCGCCCCATCGTCACTCCAACCTCAACATCTTTGAACACTACAATGCGATAGCCTGCTGAACAGGAACGATCTTATCCAGTTCCGGCTCGATGCGCCTCTTTTCCGCCTCGAGGTCAAACGCTATCTGGGCGCGCAGCCAATAACCATCCGTTAGGCCAAAGTAGCGGCAAAGGCGAAGATCGGTGTCAGCCGTAACACGACGCCTCCCCAAAATAATCTGCCCAATACGCTGTGCCGGAATCCCGGTCTCCTTAGCAAGACGATATTGAGAAATGCCCATAGGAACAAGAAATTCCTCTTTGAGAAGTTCACCAGGAGTCACCGGTGACAGCAAATCGGGCGCGGTCTCATCACTTGTGATAATCGACGATTTCGACATTCCAAGCCATCCCCTGTCTCCACTCAAAGCAGACCCGATAGCGCTCATTAACACGGATACTATATTGGCCGGCGCGATCGCCCTTCAACGCTTCAAGACGATTGCCCGGAGGAACGCGAAGGTCATCAAGTGAAGCACAAACCTGCAGTTGACGAATCTTCCTCAATGCGACCCGCTCAAAGGGCACGAACCTCCTGACCCGCACACCCATTGCAAAACGTTCGGTATCCTCATCTTTGTACGATGCAATCATAGTATCGCCTTACGTTAATAACGTCAAACGTTTCTACAGACATACATCTCTATTATACCGTACATTTGTTCGTATTTTCTAGAACATGCGCCCGCGCCGATTAACCAAGCAAAAGCAATCGTTTGTAGACATCGAGGCCCTTGAGCAGAATTTCCTCGTCAAAGAGCATGGTATCAGTGTGAAGGGCGCTCATCGCATAAGCTGGGCAGCCGTCTGCGTCGATCGGGTTTTCTTGCGCCTCTGGCACGCCCGTGCCCAGCAAGAAGAACACGCCCGGCAGATGGCGCTGATAGAACGCAAAGTCCTCGGCAATTAACAGCGGCTCCTCCACAAGCTGCAGGCCGGGCAAGGCAGGCGCGACGCTGGCAAACAACTCGGGGTCGTTGTCGACCGGCGGATAGCCCTCGGCAAAGTCGAGATCGTATGTGCAGCCCGTTGCGGCACAGGCATCGTCCAGCACGCGGCGCACGCCTTCGCGCGCCCGATCGAACATGTCGTCCGTAAACACACGCAGGCTTCCGGCCACATGGGCCTCCCCCGCCACCGCGTTGCAAACCGTACCGGCCTGCAGCAGACCAAACTTGCCGATACAGGGCTCGTCGGTGCCCAGCTCGTCCATCAGCTCGCGCTCGGCAACCAAAAACTTCGCTGCCGCCAACGCGGCATCGTGCGACTCCTCGACCGGCACGCCATAGGTCTTAGCAATATGGATGCTCGTACCGTGAATATAGATATGCGTCTCGCTCGAACGCGCCAACAGCGGACCGGAACAGCTCGCCAACGTGCCGGCAGGCAGATCGGGCCACACATGGAAGCCAAAAATGCGGTCGACCCCATAGCGCTCGAACACGCCGCTCTCGCATACCGTCTTGGCACCACCGGTCGTTTCCTCGGCCGGCTGGAACACAAAGAGCACGTTGCGCCTCATGGCGCCCGGCTGCTCGCGAATCGTACGGTCGACATACGTCGCGGCGGCAAGTGCCATGGCCATGTGACCGTCATGTCCGCAAGCGTGCATCTTGCCGGGATGGGTCGAGGCAAAGGCCGCCCCTGTCGCCTCCTCAATGGGCAGCGCATCCATATCGGCGCGAATCGCCGTGGCATGCGCGGCATCAACGCCGGCATCGAAGAAAGCGCAGACGCAGCTGGGGCACGGATGGGTCACTTCGCAGGTGAGCGGTGCCAGCACGCCCTCGATATAGGCAATGGTTTGCGGAAGATCGAAATCGAGCTCCGGAATGCGATGGAGATCGCGCCGATAGCGACGGAGTTCTTGGAGCTCGGTCATAGAGGATCCCTTCGTGAGGCACATCTGTTGCAACTTATTGTGATACAGGATTGTGGCGCACATGTTTCCAGCATATCCCTGCATTTTTTAAACGTTATATACGAATACTCTTGTTTGGTAAAGTGCAACGTGATAGGGTCTTTACCACTTGATAGAGGCGCGGGCACGAAGAGCCGCGGGCGAGTCGGCAGGCTTTGACCCCGCGGGGAGGCGAAACCCGCCGAACTGGGTTTTTCGGGCACGAACAACCTGGTGGGCCTGTGGGAAACACCCACAGGACTGTCTGCAGCAATGCGGGAGCGCTATCCGGACATTGGGTCCACGCTATGCGGATTCGATGCGCAGATGGCGCCGTCTGGATAGCGAGGTTTACGGGACATGGCATTGACCCCCAACGAGGCATATGCGGCCAAGCAGCCGTTTGTGGACAAGGAGACGCTCGAGCATATCGTCGAGCAGTTCCCCACGCCGTTTCATCTATACGACGAGGCGGGCATCCGCCGCAACATGCAAGAGGTGCGCGACGCCTTTGCGTGGAACCCGGGCTTTAAGGAATACTTTGCCGTCAAGGCCAACCCCAACCCGGCACTCATCTCCATTCTCAACGAATACGGCTGCGGCTGCGATTGCTCGAGCTATACCGAGCTCATGATCGCCCGCTCGCTGGGTATCACGGGACACGACATCATGTTCTCGTCCAACGACACGCCGGCTGCGGACTTTGAGCTCGCCGACAAGCTGGGTGCCATCGTCAACTTTGACGACATCAGCCACATCGAGTTCTTTGAGCGTGTTGCGGGGCCCATCCCCAAGACGGTCAGCTGCCGCTTTAATCCGGGCGGCCTGTTCCAGCTCTCCAACGGCATCATGGACAACCCCGGCGACTCCAAATACGGCATGACCACCGAGCAACTCTTCGAGGCCTTCCGTATGCTCAAGACCAAGGGTGCCGAGGACTTTGGCATCCACGCCTTCCTTGCCAGCAACACCGTCACCAACGACTACTACCCCAAGCTCGCGCGCATCCTCTTTGAGCTTGCCGTGCGCCTGGAGCGCGAGACCGGCGCACACGTCGCCTTCATCAATCTATCCGGCGGCGTCGGCATCCCCTACCTGCCCGAGCAGCAGGCCAACGACATTCACGCCATCGGCGAGGGAGTGCACGCGGCATACGACGAGATCCTGGTCCCCGCAGGCATGGGCGATGTGGCAATCTACACCGAGATGGGCCGCTTTATGATGGGCCCCTACGGCTGCCTGGTCACCAAGGCCATCCACGAGAAGCAGATCTACAAGGACTATATCGGTGTCGATGCAAGCGCCGTCGATTTGATCCGCCCCGCCATGTATGGTGCCTACCACCACATTACGGTGATGGGTCAGCCGGGCGGCGCCGACAAGGGCACAGCGCCCGTCACGAACACCTATGACATCACGGGCAATCTGTGCGAGAACAACGACAAGTTCGCCATCGATCGCGAGCTACCGCATATCGACATGGGCGACCTGCTTGTAATCCACGATACCGGTGCGCATGGCTACTCCATGGGCTACAACTACAACGGACGGCTGCGCTCCGCCGAGGTCCTGCTGCGCCCCGATGGCGCGGCCGACCTCATCCGCCGCGCCGAGCGCCCGGGCGATTACTTTGCCACGCTCGACGTGCTGCCGTGCGGCCGAGAACTGTTGGCCAAGTCGCGCGCCGAAAGTGCCCGCCGCCGCGCCCAAGACGAGCGCCTGGCAGTCGCCGCCCAATGGAACAAGCGCATCCAGATCGCCGAAGCGAAGGAGAAGAACATGGACATCCGCAATCTCGAGGGCTCAATCGTCGCCCTGGTTACGCCGTTTAAAAAGGACGGCAGTGTCGACTTTGATGCGCTCGAGCGCCTTATCGATTTCCACCTGCAAAATGGCACCGACGCCATCCTCGCCCTGGGCACCACCGGCGAGAGCGCCACGATGACCGACGACGAGGACAACTCCGTTGTCGCCGCGGTGGTCAAGCAAGTTGCAGGACGCGTCCCCGTCATCGCCGGCTCGGGCTCCAACTCCACGCAGACCATGCTCACCAAGTCGCTCACTTACCAGGGCTTGGGAGCCGACGGCCTGCTGCTCATTACCCCCTACTACAACAAATCCAACGAAGAGGGTATCTACCAGCACTTTAAGACCGTCGCCGATGCCGTAGACATCCCCTGCATCCTGTACAACATCCCCGGCCGCTGTGGCTGCGGCATCAGCGAGCGCAACGTGGAGCGCTTGGCCGCGCACCCCAACATCATGGGTATTAAGGAAGCCTCGGGCAACGTCGCCTACGCTGCCAAGATCGCCCACCTGCTGTCCGACGACTTCCGCATGTACTCGGGCGAGGACGCGCTCACCGTGCCGCTCATGAGTCTGGGTGCTTCGGGCACCATCAGCGTGTGGGCCGACGTGCAGCCGCAGCTCGTACATGACATGTGCCGCGCCTATCTGGACGGTGACGTGGCACGTGCCCGCGATATCCAGATTGCCGGGCAGCCGCTCATCAATGCCCTCTTTAGCGAGGTCAACCCCATCCCCGTCAAGGAAGCGCTCGCCCAGATGGGTATGATCGAGGCAAACTACCGCATGCCGCTGTGTCCCATGGCAGACGACACGCGATCCGCACTTACCGATGCTCTGAAGGGAGCTGGTCTACTTGATTAAGACCGTCATTATGGGAACGGGCCGCATGGGCTCGCTCATCCGCACTACCGCCGAGGATATTGTCGACGCTGCCGGAGAGCCCGTTTTTGACATCGTCGCCCAGATCGGCTTCGACTTGTCAGAGCTCGAGAGCGCCCCGGCGGCCGACGCCATCATCGACTTCTCGAACGTTGCGACCTTCGACGCCGTCGTCGCCTATGTCGAGCGCACGGGTGCGGCGTTGGTCTCGGGCACCACAGGCTATACGCCCGAGCAGATGGATCGCCTGCGCGAGCTGGGTCAGAGCGCCCGCGTCATGCACTCCGGCAATTACTCCATCGGTATCGCAGCCCTGCGTCATCTGGTGGCACAGGCCACGCGAGAGCTGCCCGGCTTTGACTGCGAAATCGTCGAGACGCACCACAACCAAAAGGTCGACGCCCCCAGCGGCACTGCCAAGTTGCTGCTCGACGCCGTCGTCGAAGCCGAGCCCGAGGCAGGCTACCACCCCGTCTATGGCCGCGAGGGCATGTGCGGAGCGCGCGACCCCAAGGAGATCGGCGTGCACTCGCTGCGCGGCGGCACTGTCGCCGGCGTGCACGAAGTGAGTTTCTTTGGCCAGGACGAGGAGGTCACGCTCGCGCATCGCGCCACGAGTCGTCAGATCTTTGTCAACGGCGCCTTGGCAGCCGCGCAGAAGCTCGTCACCCGCGAACCCGGCTTCTATACGTTCGACCAGGTCATGTTTGCCTAACCAGGTATCAACCGGATCCACCCAAAGGAGAGACCGCAAATGAGCAACGCAGCCGAAATGGATGCACAGGAGATTATCAACTATATCGCCACCGCGCCCAAGAAGACGCCCGTCAAGCTGTACGTGCGCGAAAAGCCGGGCATGAAGGTCCAGTGGGGCAGTGCGCATGTCTATGGCGGCCGCCGTGGCAAGACTGTATTTGGCGACTGGGATGAGCTCAAGGCAATCCTCGACGCCAACGTCGATTCCATCGACTACTACGATGTGGAGAACGACTGCCGCAACTCCGCCGTGCCCATGCTCGACCTCAAGGGCATCAACGCCCGCATCGAGCCGGGTGCGATCATCCGCGACCGCGTCGAGATCGGCGACCGTGCCGTTATCATGATGGGCGCCATCATCAACATCGGCGCCGTCATTGGCGAAGGCTCCATGATCGATATGGGCGCCGTGCTGGGCGGTCGCGCCACCGTGGGCAAGAACTGCCACATCGGCGCCGGCACCGTGCTGGCAGGCGTCGTGGAGCCCGCCAGCGCCACGCCCGTCATCATCGAGGACAACGTTATGATCGGCGCCAATGCTGTGGTCCTGGAAGGCGTGCGCGTGGGCAAGGGTGCTGTCGTTGCCGCCGGCGCCGTGTGCGTCGAGGACGTCCCCGCCGGCGCCGTGGTCGCCGGTGTCCCCGCCCGCGTTATCAAGATGCGCGACGAGAAGACCGATAGCAAGACCGGTCTCGAGGAAGGTCTGCGCCAGCTGTAGGGTTACGCGGTTTTACCAAACCGCGTAACGGCTCGACGCTCCAAACGACCCAGAGCGACAATCTGACGTTCAATCGTCGGGCATGACCAGAAGGTCAATGCCCTCCTCTTTCACGTCACCTTGCTCGCTCTGGGTCGTTTTCGCTGACTTATGCTCAACCTGCAACGTGATTAAGCCCCAAGTAAAAAGGCCGAAGCACCATCGGAGCTTCGGCCTTCATCATCTCAGGGCTCCGTCGTATTCAACCATGGCGGGTTGCTTTGACAGGCGCCCTACGGCCGTCTTATAGACCTCGGAACGATCGCGCCGCCCTATTGCCACGATCTCGGCAATCTCAACCATTCCGTCCTCTCGGATTCGGAAAACCATTTTGAGTCCCGCATTCCGCCATTTAATCTTTTTGCAGCCGGCGAGCTCGCCGTGAAGCGGCGTTCCGATTTCATCAGCGCGCGTCTTTAATTTTGCGACGGCAATACGGACGAGCCTGCGCTGGGATCCATCTAGTTTTTGATATTCCTTCTCGACGTCTCGATTCAAAAAGCCGACAACAAAATGCCCGCTCATTCGAAAAGGTCCTCGTCGGGAATCGCGTCCGGATCCATCGACTCAAGCTCCGCGAGGTCCTCGGCAGTTAAGGCGTCCTCAAACGGAACAAACTCATGCGGACCATGCTTGACTCGATCCGCAGCGATGCGATTTATCTCAAGTTCACGCAGATACTGCAGCGCGCCGTACATTTCCTCATAGGCAGCATAGTCGATAATCACGGTATCGATATCATTATGATCAGCAATGAACTGAGGCGCGCGTTTTGCGCGTTTACGAATGGCGGATAAGGACTTGCTTGCTTCGGTAGCAGAAACAACCTGGTCTTTTGTAAACACCGGTTTTTCCAGAACAAGTGGGGACATTTTGACCTCCAAAAAATAATCTGGATTATATTTCAAAGTATACTTCAAAATATAATCCAGACTTTTATTCAAAAGTTAAAAGCCTTATCGGTTCTCGATGCTACCGATGTTTTTGAGCTCGATGGAGATGAGGCCGTTGGGCTCGTTGACGAACTCGATGTACTCGGAGTTTGAACCCATCTCGGCCGGGAAGCTGATCTCGATGCCCGTGTCGGTACGAATCTTGTGATTGCGTACGGCCGCGCGCTCGACTTGCTTGCGCTCCACGGGTACGCGCTCGGGCACCTTCTCCTCGGTCAGCGCCGCACGCACGCTCTCCTTGATGACCGGCTCGTCCTCAAAGACCTCATCGACGATATCCCAAGGCGGCAGCTCCTCGTCGTCTTCAACCTTCTCGGCAACGGCGGCTTTGACCTTGGCGAGCGCTACGGCCGTGTTGGCGCCGTGCTCATCGGCGACCTCCTCGACCACGCGCGTCACCGTGTCGATGACCTCCTTACCCGAAACCCCCGTGTCGCACTGCAGCAGGCCGTCGGGAATGAGCATGCGGTCCTCGCCGGCAATCTTGCGCTTCTTATCCACATAGCCGATCTCCATGGTGCTTGCACGCACGATGGCATAGCTCGGCACCTTTTGCGAGGGGTTTGGCAAAATGGCGTAGTGGCGCGCGATGTCGTTACGAACCTCGCCCTCTTCGCGACCTACCTCGTGCATGAATGCCTGCTTGGAGCCCAGCAGCATCACGGCAAACCAGCGGGCATCTTCATCATCGTCAAAGTCCGCCACAAGCACGTCAGTGGACTCGGCTTTCTCGGCCTTGGTGAGTTCGGAAGAGATGAACTCCGCAATCTGCTGAGACAAGTCCACGAACTCACGCTCACCAAAGAAATAGCCCTTGAGCTCGCCGCCAAACGCAGAGTTCTCCGCAAACGTGGCGCGCTTATTGTCGGTCGAGGTACGTGCGCGGCGCAGATGCATGGTCACAAAGCTGCGCACGGTACGGCTTTCGATATCCAGCTCGCGCTGGCTCATGACGTTGACGGCAGAGTCAAAGTCCAGGATATGCAGAATCGCGTGATTGATTTTCATATACGGCATTCCGTTCTAGATCGCTTTTGGCACGAACCAGTATAGCGGTCGAGTCCACCCCAGGCGCATCGAAGATTGGTGCAAACAAGCCTGTCCCCTTTGCATAAAAAAGGCGCCCGGGTCACATGGGCCCGGACGCCTTCGTTGTAGCCTGTTGCTTATACGAGCCGAATTTAGCAGGAAAAGTCGACGCTGTCGATAATGTCCTTGAGGGCCTTTGCGGAGGCGGTGAGCTCATGCTGCTCGTCATCGTTCAGCGGCACGGGAACGCGGCAGACAACGCCGTCGCGACCAACAACCGTCGGCATGGAGATGGCCAGATCGGACAGGCCGTACTCGCCCACCATGAGCGAGGAGACGGGCAGAACGGTCTGCTCGTCACGCATGACGGCAGTGCAGATGCGCTTTACTGCCATAGCGACACCGTAGTAGGTGGCGTGCTTCTTCTCGATGATGGTGTAGGCGGAATTCTTGACGTCCTCGGCGATGCGCTTCTCGGCAGCCTCATGCTCCAGGTGACCGTGAAGCTCGCAGAAGGTGTTCAGGGGCACGCCGGCAACCTGAGCGCTGGACCAGGCGACAAACTCGGAGTCACCGTGCTCGCCCATGACATAGGCCTGGACATCGCGCGGGTCAACCTCGACATGAGCGCCGAGCATCTGCTGCAGACGGCCGGTGTCGAGCACGGTGCCGGAGCCGATGACATGGCCCTCGGGCAGGCCGGACATCTTGATGGCGGCGTAGGTCAGAACGTCGACCGGGTTGGAGACGATGAGCAGAATGCCGTCGAAGCCAGACTTCTTAATCTCGGGAATAATGGACTTAAAGATGCTGACGTTCTTGTTGACCAGGTCCAGGCGGGTCTCACCGGGCTTCTGAGCAGCGCCAGCGGTGACGACGATCATGGCGGCGTCGGCGACATCAGAATAATCGCCGGCGTAGATCTTCATCGGCTCGGCAAACGTCATGCCGTGCGCAATATCCAGGGCCTCGCCCTCGGCGCGGTTCTTGTCCACGTCGATGAGAACCATCTCGGAGAACAGACCACTCTGCATCAGCGCGAACGCCGAAGACGAACCGACGAAACCGCAGCCGACAATAGCGACCTTCTTCTCGTTAACCATTAGAAACTCCCATCTCTCTCCACAAACAAGCCGCCCGGGAACGACCCGAACGGCTTGCCGTAATCCCAATACATCCAATCGGGACTTTGATTATGCTCCTATACGCAGCCAAAAATCGACCGTTTACCGAAATTGTTTGCAGGATTCGTAAAATAACTGCACGAAATCGGTTTCGAGCTATTGACGAGCCCAAATAGCCTTCTAATACAGGCCCGCCTCGCGGATGGCCTCGACAGCCAAAGCGATCTGATCGGGCGGCAGGACCAGCGCCATGCGCACGTGCCCCTCGCCCGAAGGGCCAAAGCTCGCGCCCGGCGTCACCACAACGCCGGCCTTCTCCATAAGCTCCTCGCAAAACGCCATGGAATCGGTGCGGCCACCGGGAAGCTTGGCCCACACAAACATAGAGCCATGCGCGTTGGGACGCTCCCAGCCCAGGTCCTCAAGACCGTCGCACAGGGCATCGCGGCGCTCCTGGTACTTCAGACGTTGCGCCTCGACCTCATCGCGCGGACCATTGAGGCAGGCGATGGCGGCCTTCTGAATCGGGAAGAACATGCCAAAGTCGATCTGGCTGCGCAGCTTGGCAAAGGCAGAGACCACATCCTCACGGCCGACCAAAAAGCCGATGCGCGCACCGGTGACGTTAAACGACTTGGAAAGCGAGAAGAATTCCACGCCCACCTCGAGCGCGCCGGGATACTGCAAGAAACTGCCGCCGGGCTCGCCGTCAAACACGATGTCGGAGTACGCGTTGTCATGGACGATCAGCAGGTCGTGCTCGCGGGCGAAGGCGATGATCTCCTCGTAGACCTCGGGCGTGCCCACCGAGCCCACCGGGTTGGCGGGCAACGACACGATCATGTACTTGGCACGATCGGCCACCTCGGGATCGATGCCCGCCACATAGGGCAGGTAATTGTGCTCCGCCACCAGCGGATAGTACTCGAGCTTGGCATCGGCGATCTTGGCGCCCGCCTCAAAGACCGGATAGCACGGATCGGGAACCAGAATGGTGTCACCCGGATCGAGCAGGGCCAGGCCCAAATGACCCACGCCCTCCTGCGTGCCGTTGCACGACTGCACCATGGACGGCGTAATGCCCGAAACGCCAAAGCGACGCTCATAGTAATCGCACACGGCCTGCTTAAGCTCGGGCAGGTCGCGCAGGGAATACTTCCACATCTCGGGATTTTGGGCGGCCTGCGTGAGCGCCTCGACCACGTGGTCGTACGGCTTAAAGTCGGGCGTGCCCACGCTCATGTTGTAAATGGTCTTGCCCTGAGCCTTCAGCGCAAGAAGTTTGTTGTTGAGCGAGGCGAAGACCTCCGCGCCAAAGCGGTCGAGACGCTGCGATGCCTGCATGGTGCCACCTTTCGATATAAAAAATACGGCGCTCCGACAAGAGCGCCGCGCGATACGGGCCATCAGATTGCAAAAGTGTAACGCTTGCAACCCCCGTATTGGTTCAATTTAGCCAACCTTAGTCAATTGGATTGAGCGCGTCGATCCGCGCAAGCCACAGACGCGAGCTGGCGTCACTCGGCATACGCCAATCGCCACGCGGGCTGAGCGTCACCGAGCCCACCTTGGGACCATCGGGCAGACAGCTGCGCTTAAACTGCTGGGCAAAGAAGCGACGATAGAACGTACGCAACCACGTGTGGACGGTCTTGGCGTCATAGACACCCTCAAAGCTCTTGAGCGCCATACGGTAGATCTTGCCCGGCTCAAAGCCAAAACGCAGCAGGTAATAGAGGAAGTAATCGTGCAGCTCGTACGGGCCCACCAAATCCTCGGTCTTCTGCGCAATCTCACCGTCGCCCGTCGGCGGCAGAAGCTCGGGGGACACCGGCGTATCGAGGATATCGAGCAAGACCTCGGCAATACGCCCGCCAAAGACATCGGCGGCATAACGTACCAGATGGCGCACAAGCGTCTTGGGCACGCTCGCGTTGACGGCGTACATGCTCATGTGGTCGCCGTTATAGGTAGCCCAGCCGAGCGCCAGCTCTGACAGGTCGCCCGTGCCGATGACAAAACCGCCAGCCTGGTTGGCCAGATCCATCAGAATCTGCGTACGCTCGCGGGCCTGACTGTTCTCGTAGGTCACGTCTTGGACGGCCGGATCGTGCTCAATGTCCTTGAAGTGCTGCTCCACGGCCGTGTGGATCGAAACCTCGCGGAAGCTCACGCCCAGGTCGCGAGCGAGCGACTCGGCATTGGACTTGGTGCGACGCGTCGTGCCAAAGCCGGGCATGGACACGGCTGTGATACCCGTGCGCGGCAGTCCCAGTGCATCGAAGGCACGCACGGTCACAAGCAGTGCCAGCGTGGAATCCAGGCCGCCCGAAAGACCGATGACTGCAGCCTTGGTACCCGTATGGGCAAGGCGAGTCTTGAGGCCGGCAGTCTGCAGATTGAGAATCGTCTCGCAGCGCCCGGCCAGGTCACCATGGTCGGCCGGCACAAAGGGCGCGCGGGGGAAGACACGGTCGATGTCGAGCGCATCACGCAGGACAGGTTCTTCGGCCAGCACGCCCTCAAACGAAAACTCAACGGTCGTGGCCTCCGGCGCATCGTCCGCGCGCGTCCACGTGGTCGAACGACGACGCTCGGCAACCAGACGGTCGAGGTCAACGTCGGCCACCGCCATATCGCAGGTGAGGAGCTTCGTGGCGGCGAGCTTCGAACCGTTTTCATAGACGAGGTTCTCGCCTGCAAAGACCATGTCGGTCGTGGACTCGCCCTCGCTCGCGTCCGCGTAGGCATAGGCACAGTACAGGCGCGCGCTTTGGTTAGAGATAAGGCTGCGACGGTAATCTGCCTTACCGATAATCTCGTCCGAGGCCGACGGATTGAGGATCACCGTCGCACCGGCAAGCGCCATCTCGGTCGAAGGGGGCGCCGGCACCCACAGATCCTCGCAGACCTCAATACCGAGTACCAAATCCTCGGCGCCCTCATCACAGCAGCGGTAGACAAGCCCCGAACCCAGCGGAACTGGACCCTGACCGGCAAACTCAACCCACACGGGATCGGCGGGCGCCGGAGCAAACCAACGGCGCTCATAGAACTCGCCATAGTTGGGCAGATACTTCTTGGCCGTAAGGCCCAAAAGCTCGCCCGCGCAGCACACGGCGGCACAGTTGTAGATATTCTCGGCCACCGCAACGGGAAGACCGATGGTAAAGACAATCGGCAGCTCGCGGGTTTCATCGAGAATATGTGCCAGTGCGGTCTCGCAGGTATGCAGTAATGTGCGGTTATGGAACAGATCAGCCGCGGTATAGCCAGTCAGATTAAGCTCGGGCAGCACCAGAGCACGGACACCGCGCTCGACCGCCTCGCGAACAGCCGCCAGCGCAACCTCGGCATTGCCCTCGACATCGGCCACGCGAATCCGCGGCGAGGCCGCCGCCACACGCAAAAAGCCATCAGACTGAGAAAGGTGAAGATTCATAAGAATGCTCCCGTGCGTAGACGCCATTCACAACAATTAGCAAGCCCTATTGTAGTTCAACCGCCGGGTGTAACCGCATCCCACCAATTTGGTGAGCTATTGATGAGTTGATGGTATCTGTTAAATGTCACGTACGATTCACATCTGGTGGGTACCCTGATGGCTACACGAAACGAAGCAGATTTACACCGGGAGGGCCCCGTATGACAACCAAGTACACCGACGCGCCGCGCACGCGCGTCATGACACCGGCCGCGCTCAACAACGGCGTTCACGAAAACCATTCCATCGGACAGACCATGGCCATCGCGCCCAAAAAGGGCCTGTTCGACGACATTTCCATTCCCCAAATCATCGCCGGCGCCGCAGCTGCCGCCACGAGCGTCGCACTTGCTTCCAAGATCGGCATCGCCGGATCGGTGATCGGTGCCGCCGTGAGCTCGGTCATCACCGTTGTGTCCTCGCAGGTCTACCGCCACTTTATCTCTGCCAGCGCCGAAGCCCTCAAAGGTACGCACGCCGCCGTCGACTACCCTGCCGGCGCCTATGAGCCCGTTGACCTTAATGCCGAGGAGCACCTGGGCGGCGCCGCGACTACGCAGGAGATGCGCCAGGTTGCGGGGCGCGCGACCACGGCGCGCGTCGCCCCCAACAGTCTGCGTGCCAAGGCGGCGGCAGAGCGCAGCCAGACGCAACAGAAGGTCATCGTCTTCTCGATCGCCATCGCCATCGTCGCGGTCATCGCCTGCGCCGGCGCCATCCTTATCACCACCGCCGGTGAAGGTCTGGGCGAGCGCCCCGAGTCAATCCTTTCGTCGCGCACGACCGAGCACGACGCGGATAGCTCCGGTCAATCGCAAAGCCAGCAGGACGACTCGCAGGACACCTCCGCATCCACCGACTCGTCCTCGAACACCCCCGATCAATCGCAGGGCGCCGATTCCTCTGTGAACAACAGCGGCACGCAATCCGGCACGACTGACTCAAGCCAAACGACCGACGGCTCTCAACCGAGCACGAGCGACCAGACGAGCGGCAATACATCGGGCACAAGCTCCACCGACAACAGCAACACCAATAGCTCGAACAGTTCGAACAGTTCGAGCGGATCCGCGTCCGGCACGCCATCTGACAGCTCGAGCCAAGGCACGGCATCGGGCAACTAGGCACGTTTGCCTCTCATAGATAACCGACCTGCATAACGGGCGCGAACCGGCAACGGTCGCGCCCGTTTGCCTTGGACGACGAGATGGCAAGCCCCATGCGATGGTAAGATGCTTTGGTGTGTATAGAGGAGATTTGCCATGAGCAAGACAATAGTTAAGCCCACACTATCGCTGGGCAACCACATCTATCTGTATCGCCTGCTGCGCGACGCGATTGGGTGCGGCAAGCAAACGTTTATGACGCAGGTCGAGGAGGCGCTCGCCGCTGGTGACATGGCCGCTTATGACCTGGGCTTCGAGTCCACGCGCGAGCTGCTCGAGGAGCTCGACGACTGCATTAAGCTGACCGTCTTTAAGGGCGGCCGTCTGTATGCCACCGTCATCGCCAACGAAGCCTGGGATGCCGCCCTTGCCAAAGGCGAGGACAAGCCCAAGGCTGCCAAGGGAGCCAAGCAGTCCTACAAAAAGAAAAAGCGCGGCGAGAAGGACCTCAAGGCCGTGCGTCCCAAGCACGTTAAGCATCCCGAGCCCGAAGCCATGGTTGAAGCCGTACCGGAACCCGAGCCCGAGACAGAGATCGAAGTCGCTATTGAGGTAACAGCAGGAGCCGAAACCGAAATCGCCTCCACGACCGATCCCGAAGTCATATCAGGGCAGGAAGCCACCGCGGAGCTCAACGAGACTCCCAAGTCGACAACCGAAGAAGCCGCCAACCAACCCGAGACGTCTGCGTTTCAAAACAGCGATGTTTTTGGCGACGAGGCCGAGGACGATCAGTCCGACGAGCCCGACGATCAAGACGCTACCGAGTCGACGCCAGAGCCCGAGACGCCGCAGCCCGCCATCTCGCTCACGGTCGTCTATGACCCCGAGAACGCAAACGCCGGCATCACCACCATGGCCTCCACGCCAGCCGAGGCAAAGCCATCTGTCGAGGCAGAGGATGCCCCGCGAGCCGATGCCAAAACCGAGACCGCAGACACGTCCGTCTCCGTGGAACCGACGGATTTCGCAGTTAAGCCGGAAACAGCGCCTGAGCCTGCCATCGAGTCCGCATCCGCATCTGCCTGTGACCAGATTCCCGCACCTGCACCGGCTCCGCTCCCCGTTGCAGTACCTGTCACCACACCCGCAGCGCCCGCCATCCCCGAGGACTTCCCCGTCGATTTCACAACCGAGGTCTTCTGCCCCGGCCCATTGCTACACCAGCTGTCGACCTATCTCCCCTACGGCGCCGACACGCTCGGCATCGTCGGCGAGTACTACTGGATCGCCCGCGAGCGCGGTACCATCGAGGCCGCGCGAAACCGCGCAAGCTTCCCCCTGCGCTACACGCAGGCCGGCGAGCGCCACGAAGTCACCGTGCGCATCCGCCGCAACACCACCGGCGGTCTCGGAGCCACCTGGACCATCGATAAAGTCGAGCCTTCTACCAAGTAAAAAAGGGACGATAACCCTCAAGGTTATCGTCCCTTTCTCGTTAGGTCACCTGAGCTCGACTAATCGCGCGTCAGCTTGCGGTGAATACGATGCGGCTGGGCTGCGTCCTCGCCCAGGCGCTCGATACGGTTGGCCTGATAGGCCTCGAAGTTGCCCTCAAACCAATACCAGTTGCCCGGATTCTCGTCGGTGCCCTCCCACGCCAGAATGTGCGTGGCGACGCGGTCCAGGAACATACGGTCGTGGCTAATGACCACCGAGCAGCCCGGGAACTCGAGCAGCGCCGCCTCGAGCGAGGACAGCGTCTCGACGTCGAGGTCGTTCGTGGGCTCGTCGAGGAGCAGCAGGTTGCCGCCCTGCTTGAGCGTAAGCGCCAGGTTCAGACGGTTGCGCTCGCCACCGGAAAGTACGCCGGCGCGCTTCTGCTGGTCCTGGCCCTTAAAGCCAAAGCTCGCCACGTACGCGCGGCTGGGGACCTCGGTCTCGCCGACCATCATGTGGTCCAGGCCGTCCGAGACGACCTCCCACAGGTTCTTATCGGGGTCGATGCCGGAGCGGTTCTGATCGACGTAAGAAATCTTGACGGTCTCGCCCACCTCGAGCTCGCCCGAAGTCAGCGGCTCCAGACCCACAATCGTCTTGAACAGCGTGGTCTTACCGACACCGTTGGGGCCGATGACGCCCACGATGCCGTTGCGCGGCAGAGTGAATGATAGGTCGTCGATGAGCACGCGGCCATCGAACTCCTTGTGCAGGTGATGGGCCTCGAGCACCTTGTTGCCCAGACGCGGGCCCACAGGGATGCGGATGTCGGTCCAGTCGAGCTTCTGGCTTGCGCGGGCCTCGGCCTCCATCTCCTCATAGCGAGCCAGACGGGCCTTGTTCTTGGCCTGGCGGGCCTTGGGCGAGCTGCGCACCCACTCGAGCTCGGCCTCCATGCGCTTAGCGAGTTTGGCGTCGCGGTTACCCTGAGCCTCGATACGGGCGGCTTTAGTCTCCAGATACGTGGAGTAGTTGCCCTTGTAGGGATAGAGGTGACCACGGTCGACCTCGCAGATCCACTCGGCAACGTTATCCAGGAAGTAGCGGTCGTGCGTGACGGCAAGCACCGCGCCCTGGTAGTTGTGCAGGAAGTGCTCGAGCCACAGGATCGACTCGGCGTCCAGGTGGTTGGTGGGCTCATCGAGCAGCAGCAGGTCGGGAGCCTCGAGCAGCAGCTTGCACAGGGCCACGCGACGACGCTCGCCGCCGGAAAGCACATTGACCGGCATGTCGGAATCGGGCAGCTGCAGGGCATCCATAGCCTGGCCGAGCTTGGAATCGATATCCCAGCCATCGGCGGCATCGATTTCGTCCTGGAGCTTGCCCATTTCGGCCATGAGGGCATCCATGTCGCAGTCCGGGTCGCACATCTCCTCGCCGATCTTATTGAAGCGATCGACCTTGGCGATCATGTCGCCAAATGCCATGCGCACGTTCTCGATGACGGTCTTGTCGTCGTCGAGCGGCGGCTCCTGCTGCAGGATACCCACGGTGTAGCCGGGGGTAAGTCTGGCATCGCCGTTGGAGACTTCCTCGATGCCGGCCATGATCTTGAGCAGGGTCGACTTGCCCATGCCGTTAGGGCCCACGACGCCGATCTTGGCACCGGGATAGAAGCTCAGGGTCACGTCGTCAAGGATCACCTTGTCGCCATGAGCCTTGCGAGCCTGATACATCTGGTAGATAAACTCTGCCATTTGCCTGTTTTATCCTTTCTACCTGCTGTTTCCCTATTCTTGTTTCGCTTTAGTGGAAACGAGATGAGAAAACCAGCTCTAAAACGTAACGAAAAAGGGGCACGGTTACCCACACCCCCTAATACTACCTGGGAAAAGTCCCCCGGAACATACTATGAACTGCGTACGCTAGTTTTCCGCAACCTTAACGAGCGGCTCGCTGCGATTTGCGCCACAGCAGATACGAGTAGACGTAGACGACTCCGACCGAACCAAACGCCAGAACCGCAATCACCGCGGCGACAACTTCACTTGAAAGCACGCTACCCGCAACGCCCATCACAATCAGACCAACACCCAGCACCATAAAGCAGGCACCGCCAAAACGCTGCGTACGGCGCCAGTTCTCGGGATCGGCAAGCGCCCAGGGCGTCTTGATACCGAGCGTATAGTTCTGCTTCACACGCGGCAAGTAGTTGCCTACGCCAATGAACAGCAAACCGACAGCACCGGAAATCAGCACGTTGACCGAACCGACCGCCGGCACCACGCCCCAGACCGTAAGCTCTCCCAGCCAGCTTATGGCGCACATGAACAGGGTGAAGGCGATTACGAAGCCCTGATAGAACTTGCCCGAGGCTCGATATGCCTCACCTTTGGGATCGATGCGCGGCACCACGCAGAACATTGCGAGAAGCACCAGGGGCAGCACGCCGTGCGCGGAGGCCATCCAGCTGGGACCCCAACCGTCAACGCCGTTCGCGCCCCAGTGCGTGGGAATCTGCGCAGGCAAGCTCGGCATCACCATAAGGTGCGCTACGATATTGGCGACGCACAGAGCGACCAGCGCGATCCACACGCGTGGCGATACCCCCGTGGCGTGAATGCCCTTGTTTTCGTTATTCATCCTTATCACCTTCAGTGTTTGTAAAGCCCATAAACCAACCGATCAAGTCCTGCATGACGGTGGTGTTTAAGCTGTAAACGATGTTTTGGCCATGACGTTCATCGGTCACCAACCCGGCGTTTTTGAGCGTCGCCAAATGATGGCTCAATGATGGCTTGCTGATGTCAAAATGCTCGGCAAGCTCCCCAGCCGTGCGGTCGCCCTCGCGTAGTAGTTCCAAAATGCGCCGCCGCGTAGGATCGGCCAGCGCTTTAAAACCCTCTCCCGGCATAGGACCTCCTCTCAGTATTTCGTTCGACGCGCACACTATACTCGATATTTAAATGTTTGTCTAATTATCTAATCTTATACTCAAAAAAATAGCCGCCCCCGCGTAATGCGAAGACGGCCACTTCTCACGCCATAAACGTGTTTCGGAGTTGGCTAACCCGCGGCAACGGGCGCCATCTGCTTCAATCTTATGCGAATCCCGATCCCATTTCAACAAACCCCAAGGGTTCAAATGGAATCGTGATAATACCTATAATGGCGATAGCTAAAACACGATTCGCTTCCCCATCGGAGGATATTTATGACCGAAACCGTTGCCGCAGCCGCAATCGAGACACGCGACACCAAGCTCGAGATCATCATGGGCCGCGAGGCACTCGATAAGCTCGCCGATGCTACGGTGCTGGTGCTCGGCTGCGGAGGTGTGGGCTCCAATTGCTGCGAGGCACTCGCCCGCGGCGGCATCGGTCATTTCGTCATTCTGGACAAGGACATCATCGCGCCCAGTAATATCAATCGCCAGGCCATCGCCTTCCACAGCACCGTCGGCAAGCGCAAGGTAGACGTGATGGAAGCCATGATTCGCGATATCAATCCCGCCGCCACCGTTATCAAGCGCACCGAATACCTGTTGAGCGACAACATCGACGAGTTCTTTGCGAGCGTTTTTGAGCAGACGGACGGCAAGCTCGACTACGTCGTCGACGCCATCGACACCATCTCGGCCAAGCTCACCATTGCCAAATATGCTCAGGACCACGACATTCGTTTGGTTAGCTCCATGGGCGGGGCCAACAAGCTCCATCCCGAGTGCCTCCGCTTTGCCGACATCTTCGATACGGTACGTGACCCCATGAGCCGCATTATGCGCAAAGAATGTAAGAAGCGCGGAATCAAGAGCCTACATGTATTGTTTAGCTGCGAGGAATCGGTTAAGACACAGCCCCGCGACCCTTCCAACATCCACGAGCGTACCGAGCTGGGAACCGCCAGCTTTATGCCGCCCATCATGGGTCAGATGATTGCCGGCGAGGTTATCCGCCAGATCAGTGGCCGCGGCACCGAGCGCGTGCGCGCCGATGGCCAGCGCCTGGACTAGCGGAGTGCGCCGAGATGGAGCCCCGGTTATTTGATGCACACTGCCATCTTGATTTGATGGCTTACCCGAATGCTGTTGCCGACGAAACTGCGGCTATAGGAATGGGGGTCTTTGATTGCGGGGTCGACCCGCGCGACTTCGCGGCAGCAAAAAAGCGGGCCAGCCGTTACCCAAACATTATCGCGGGCGTTGGCCTCCATCCCTGGTGGCTCGCCGACGGCCGCTGCGGTCCTGCCGAAATCAATCTGCTTTGCAAAGTTGCTGCCCAAGAGCGCTATATCGGCGAAGTCGGACTCGACTTTTCCGCGCGCTTTGCCGGAAGCGAACCGCTTCAAATGCAGGCACTTGACCGGCTCTGCGATGCGCTCGTGCAGTGTCCTCTTGCCGGGCGCGTAATATCGATTCACGCCGTTCGTTCGGCAGGAACCGTACTGGACGTCCTCGAATCGCATGGTCTACTCATCCCAAACCCCGACTCCCCCGCTATCATCTTCCACTGGTTTAGCGGCACTTCGGACGAACTCGTCCGCGCGCGTAATGTGGGCTGCTATTTTTCTGTCAACGAACGCATGCTCGCGTCTAAACGAGGACGCGAATACGTACGACAGATTCCGCTCGACCGCTTACTGCTTGAAACCGATGCACCAGCGGAGGCAAACACAGAAACAAGCGCGCAGTCGCTCATCAAATCGCTCACAAGGACCTCGATGCGCATCGCCTCGCTCAAAAATTGTGACGCAAAGCGTATCGAATCGGCAGTTTTAACAAATGCACACTCTATTTTTGGCCTTCGCTAACCCCTGTGGGCAAAAAGACGACAACGATACCATTATGACGGTAGACGTGCCGTCCAAGTCCTACGCAAGCTCCAGCAGCTCCGGCAGCTGGTCGATAATCTTGTCCGCGGCATCTTGGCTAAAGCCGAAGCGTTCCTCGCGCTTGGCAATGACCGTCAGGCCGGCTCGCTTGCCGGCAGTGATACCAGGCACCGAATCCTCAACGCAGCAGCAGCGATTCGCGGGCAGTCCCAGCAGGTCCAGCGCATGCAGGTAGATGTCGGGCTCGGGCTTGCTCTCCTTAAACTGCTCGCCGCTCACCACATACTCAAAGGCATCCGACAGCCCGCACGCATTGAGCACTTCCTCGATGCTATCCATGGGAGACGAGCTGGCAAGCGCCACGCGAACGCCGCGGCGCGGCAGCTCTCGAATCGTATCCACGGCGCCTGGGTTAATCAAAGCCTGATAGTCGCGCGGACGCTTATGCGCCCACTCGTCCCAACGGGCCAACGCTTCCTCGCCAGTGAAATGCCCCTTACCGGCGCGCTCAAACCAATCGACCAGCATATGCAGGAAGAACTGATGTGAGGTACCGACCTGCCCGTTCAACTCCTCTTGAGTCAGGTTAAGCCCAAGCTCCTTGGCAAACGCGGCAGTCTCGCCCAGGTAGTAATACTCGGTATCGACAATGACTCCGTCCATGTCAAAGATAACGGCGTCGAACGGAAATGCGGACACGGCACCCTCCCTAACAAAAGGGCGCCTGTAAGCAGGCGCCCGAACCATGCATTAATCGGCGATTCTAACCCAGCAGCTTATCCAGCGCCACCGCAATGCCGTCTTCGTTGTTATTGGCAGTCACCATCTGGGCCACGGCCTTAACCTCGTCAACCGCGTTGCCCATGGCAACACCGGTGCCGGCCCACTCAATCATGGACTTGTCGTTCTGGCCGTCGCCAAAAGAGACGACCTCGCTGGCATCGATGCCGAGCTTGGGCAGGGCACCCTCGAGCGCGCGGGCCTTGTCGATACCGGACGCCGTAAACTCAAAGTACCAGTCGGCCGTAAACATACCCGAAAGCGTCTGAGTAAAGGGCGCATACATCTCCTCGTGATGCGCTTGCAGATAGGCCGGGTCGCCCGCAGTGAGCAGCTTGTCCACGGGATAAGTGTCCACGACCTCATGCAGGCTCTCCACCTCGCGAATCTTAAGATCGCACGCGTCGCGCTCGTATTTGACGATGTTTTTCTGCGAGCCATCCGGCAGCGTAATCATGCAGCGGTACGAATCCTCGACATGCAGATCGCGACCGAGCGAAATCATAGGGATCACGTCGAAATTGCGCAGATGATCAATCAGGCGATGCAATTCATCGGCAGGCATAGCCTGATCGAACAGTACCTCGTCGGTCTGGGCATCGACGACGTGAGCGCCATTAAAGGCCACCAGCAGACCGTCATGGTTATGAAGGTCGAGCTCCTGCGCCAAGGCGTGCAGCCCCCATGCGGGACGGCCCGAAGCCAAAATGAGCTTAATGCCCGACTCCTGCGCCGCGAGCAGCTTCTCGCGCGTACGCGGGCTGATGACCTTTTGGTCGTTGGTGAGCGTACCGTCGATATCCATTGCGATGGCTTTGATTGCCATATGCGCCTCCTTGCATCGTTTTTATCGCGCACTATCTTATCCGAGCCGGGGCACGTTCGCACAGCGCACGTATGACGGTTGCAAAACCACCCCATTTGAAACAAAGGCAAAAAAGTACTTGCAAAGACGCGTTCCGACATATAAGTTGATAAAAGACCGCCGTTGCGGTTTTAAGTAGATCGAGCATATGAAGTTTGAGTTTTAGCGTGTAAGAGAAGGAAGATCGGCAAAGTACAACCCCAAACGTAATGACAACTTAATGAGGTAACTGCCACATGTGAGGCACCTAGGGCATTGCTGTCTCGATTTTGAGCACGATGCCTTCCGCCTTGCATGGGCCGTTCCATCCCGCCCCTGCAGCAACTGTCTCACGGGCTCATTGAAAACCGCATAGCACCCCAACGTCAGCACATCACCCACGGCAAGCACATCACTCACGACAACCAACACATCAACAAACAGCACGAACATCAACCGATTGGAGAAGCTATGACAAACCACCACGCTGAAGACGGCGATAAGAAAAGCATTCTGGATGCCCGCATTGAGCGAGCATATGCAAACGAATATGACGCCGCCTTTGCCGCCGCGACCATCAAGAACTACGCGTCGCTACCGCTCGCGACGATCTTGGCCGACCACCCTCAACTGCTGAAGCGCTGCACAAAGATCATGGGCGACCCCGACATTCGCAAGCTGACAGACCCCTATGCCCCAAAACGCGGCAACGATTCGTACGTTCTTGCCGTAGGCTGCCTAGCCCATATGCTTACGGCGCTCGACACGAAACTCAAGCTCGAATGGGAACCCGACGAGCGTCATGAACTCGAAAGCAAGCGGAACACCCTGCGCACCGCACTGTTCCTTCCGTTGGACGGCCTCAAGCGCTGCAACGTCGAGCTCAATACACAGGCGCGGCAAAAGCCCGGGACCACGGGGCAGAAAACTCCAAGACCCCATGCGGCCATCGTCGACCGCAACCGATATAACCGCATGACCGCGCACTTTTCCGCCGAGGGAGCAGCCATAAGGACGCTGATCGACCTGCTGTGCCTCCTGAGCATCAACGAGCTATTTGAGGGCTATCTCGCCCTTGTTCCCGCGACGGCACCCAAGTCGGTAGCAAAGATCATCGAGACCTGCAGACGCCAGTTTGAGCGCCATCGCAATGGCAGCGAGATGAACGCCAGCATCGCGCAGTACTACGCGGCTCATTACAAAAATGACGGATGTGCCCCTGTCGAGCATCAGCTGCGGCTCGCCTACACCACGCCCGTCGCAACGCTCCATCGCTTTGGAGCCCTTGGCGCTTGCGAGCCGTACGAACAGGCAGCCTGCCCCACAACCGAGCTCGATCTCAGGCTCGGACGAACCCTGTAGCCCGCCAGCCCCTCCGCGGGCAACAATCCTATTCCACAACACAACCAACAGAAAGGAGTCCTCATGGACACCAATCATTCCCCCATCATCAGCCCCCTCACCATGCGTGAATCCGCCCGAGGTATCACGCTCACCAGCATTTACGATGAGATGCTCGCCCGTCGCGAGCTCTCCGTCATGGGAAACATCGAAACCCCGATGGCCCACGACCTATGCCAGCAGATCCGCCTGCTCGATGCCGCCGACCCCAGCCGCCCCATCACCATATTTGTCGCCAGCGCCGGCGGAAGCGTGCGATCGGGTCTTGCGATCTATGACGCCATGCGCCTCGCATCGTGCCCCATCCGCACCGTCTGCCTGGAATTCGCCGCGTCCATGGGCGCCGTGATCTTTATGGGCGGCGACGATCGCCGTATGGCGCCCCATGCAGAGCTCATGATTCACGACCCGCTGATCCCCCAGGGGGCAGGCGGCTCGGCACTTGCGCTGCAGGAAACCAGCCGGCGTCTCATGCAGACCCGCAAGACCCTCACGCAAATCCTCTCGGACCGCAGCGGCCTCACGCCCAAGCGCATCCAGTCCCTCACCGCAAAAGACACCTACCTTTCGGCCGAGCGCGCCGTCGAGCTCGGCTTTGCCCACGAAATCCTCTCGACCACCAAGGAGGTCGCCCATGTCTAACCTCACCAGCCGCCTCGCCGCATCTGAGTCCGCATCGTCCACCATCCTCGCCAAGGATCGAATGCTTTCCTGCGACACCCGCCAAACGGGACTCAACAACAACGCACTTGTGATCGGCCCCTCGGGAGCCGGCAAGACCCGAAACGTCCTCAAGCCCAACCTGCTGCAAATGAACGCAAGCTACATCGTGCTCGACACCAAAGGCACGCTCTGTCGCGAAGTGGGACCCGTGCTGGCAGCCCACGGCTACCGCGTGCAATGTCTCAACTTCGCCGACCTCAACACCGTCCCGGCCCTTGCGCCCGGCATCGAGCGCTGCGGCTACAACCCCCTGAGGCACATTCGCCGCAAGGCGGACGGCAGGCCCAACCAGCAGGACATCCTCTCGGTGGCAAAGGCCATCTGCCCCATCGAGGACAACAACCAGCCTTTTTGGGATCATGCGGCGGCAAACCTGCTGTCGTGTCTTATCGCCTACGTCACCGAACAGCTACCCGCCGACGAGCAGACGATCAGCTCGGTCATCAAGCTGATCGAGCACCTGCAAGACGGTGCCACGGGTCGATTGTTTGACGACCTGATCACGATCGACCCCCAAAGCTATGCCCTCTCGCTATGGCGGCGCTACGCCATTACGCAAAATGCCGAGCGCATGCACGCGAGCATCGTCGGCATCCTTGCCGAAAAGGTCATGTGTCTGGGATTCGACGGTGCGGCACAGCTCTATCGTGAGTGCCATCAGGTGGACTTCGCTTCCATGGGACACACCCCCTGCGCCCTATTTGTAACCGTGAGCGATATTGACCGCAATCTCGATCCGCTGACCGGCCTCTTTATTTCGCAGGCGTTTATGGGCCTCATTCGTGAGGCCGATAGGCAGCCCGACGGCAGCCTGCCCGTGCCCGTGCGCTTTATGCTCGATGACTTCGCAAATCTGCAGATCCCCCAGATCGACAACGTGCTCTCGATTATCCGAAGCCGCAACATCTGGGCAACGCTGCTGCTGCAGTCGACCAACCAGCTCGATGCGCTCTATGGCGAGGCACGCGCACGCTCCATCATGGGCAACTGCGACACGCATCTGGTGCTGGCGTTCCAGGATCCCGAGAGTGCCCGGGTGTTTTCCGAACGCGCCGACGCGCTGCCCAGCACGCTCATGGCGACGCCGATCGATCGCTCGTGGCTCTTTGTGCGCGGCCACACTCCCGAACAGGTCGAGCGCTTTAGGCTCGAAGACCATCCGCTCTACGGGGAGCTGCCCGAGGCGCAGCGAGACCATGCGGAGGCCGAGATCTAGGCGCAGGGTTCTCGCGGCGCGCGGCGCCCCGGCGATGTTCCACAAAGGCCGTGCGCCCCGGGACTACGGCAAAGCAAAGGGGCCCGCATCCGATAGGATACGGGCCCCTGACTATAAGGCGCGATGCGTTAACAGCAGCGACTACTTACGATGCGCGCGATAGAACTCGATGAGCGCCTGGGTCGAAGCGTCCTGCTCGGCCTTGGCGGCGTCATCGTGGAAGGCCGGGGTAATCTGCTTGGCAAGCTGCTTGCCCAGCTCGACGCCCCACTGGTCGTAGGAGTCGATGCCCCAGACCGTGCCCTCGACAAACGTGATGTGCTCGTACAGGGCGATGAGCTCGCCGAGTGCGAACGGGGTCAGCGTGTCGCCGAAGATCGAGGTCGTCGGGCGGTTGCCCTCAAAGCAACGGGCCGGGACGATCTGCTCGGGCGTGCCCTCGGCACGAACCTCGTCGGCCGTCTTACCAAAGGCGAGCGCCTTGGTCTGGGCCAGGAAGTTGCCCAGGAACAGCTCATGCACGTCCTGACCGCTATCGGTCGCAGGGTTGGCGGTATTGGCAAAGGCGATGAAATCGGCCGGAACCACCACAGTGCCCTGGTGCAGCAGCTGGTAGAAGGCATGCTGACCGTTGGTGCCGGGCTCGCCCCAGAAGATCTCGCCGGTATCGGAGGTCACAGCGCTGCCGTCCCAGCGGACGTGCTTGCCGTTGGACTCCATGGTGAGCTGCTGCAGGTAGGCCGGGAAACGGTGTAGGTACTGGCAGTACGGCAGTACGGCGTGGCTCTTGGAACCGAAGAAGTTGACGTACCAGACATTGAGCAGGCCCATCAGCGCGACGGCGTTGTTCTCGAGCGGGGTGTTGCAGAAGTACTCGTCGATGGCGTGGAAGCCCTCGAGGAACTGCTGGAAGCGCTCGGGGCCGAGCACGACGATCAGCGACAGACCCACGGCGGAGTCGACGGAATAGCGGCCGCCGACCCAGTTCCAGAAGCCGAAGGCGTTAGCGGGGTCGATGCCGAAGGCCTCGACCTTGTCGAGTGCGGTGGAAACGGCAACGAAGTGCTTGGCCACGGCCTCGGCGTTCTGCTCATCGGAGCCGTCGATGGCACCCTGAGCCTTGAGCTGCTCGAGCATCCAGGTCTTGACCTCGCGAGCGTTGGTGAGGGTCTCGAGCGTGGTGAAGGTCTTGGAGACGATAATCACGAGCGTGGTCTCGGGATCCAGGCCCTTGAGCTTCTCGGCCTGATCGTTGGGGTCGATGTTGGAGATATAGCGGCAGTCGATACCGGCGTCGGCATAGGGGCGCAGAGCCTCGTAAGCCATGACCGGGCCCAGGTCGGAGCCGCCGATGCCGATGGACACCAGATGCTCGATCTTCTTGCCGGTAACGCCCTTCCACTCACCGGAGCGCACGCGCTCGGCAAAGGCGTACATGCGGTCGAGGACCTCGTGCACGTCGGCAACGACGTCCTGGCCGTCGACGATGAGCTGGCCCTTCTCGCTTGCCGGACGGCGCAGCGCGGTGTGCAGGACGGCACGGTCCTCGGTGGTGTTGATGTGCTCGCCGGAGAACATGGCGTCGCGGCGCTCCTCGAGCTTCACCTCGCGGGCAAGATCGCACAGCAGCTTGACGGTCTCATCGGTCACCAGGTTCTTGGACAGGTCGAAGTGCAGGTCACCGGCGTCAAAGCTCAGCTTGTTCACGCGCTCTGCATCGGCAGCGAACCAGGCCTTGAGGTCGATACCTTCGGCCTCGAGCTTCTCCTGATGAGCCTCGAGCGCCTTCCAAGCGGCGGTCGACGTAGCGTCGATAGGTGCGGCAACAGTTGCCATAAAGTCCTCCTCAACATACGGGCGCAAACCTCCATGCGCCCGGATAATCAGATGCCCCTATTCTAGCGCAGGTCAAGACCGTAATCAGCCAGCGTTGCCAATCCGCCCCCAAACGGCGACCGACCAAAAAGGGACAGGTTTATTTTGGCAGGTCAAACGCTTTACCTACCAAAAATAGCCCATCTCTTTATGGCAGACATTAGGCCGCGGCGCACACGCTGCCGAGCAGCTCACGCAGAGGAGACCCAATGCCCTCAAGCAGTTCGGGCGCGATGATGGCAAAAACGGGAACCTCACCGGCCCCCACGACGGCAGGCACTTTGCCCTCCGAGACAATACATCCATAAGGGACAAAACCGTCTTCGCCGGCATCGAGCGCCGCCATGCGACGCGCGAGTTCGCGCGCAAAGCCAGCAGTATCGGCATCGCCGATCGCCAGGACAAAGTCCACGCCTTCGTCGGTCGCCAGGGCCACAGCTTCGTCGATCAGCTCGTCTCCCCCGTCGCCCTCAACCGAGCCGCAACGAAAAAGCACGCGCTCGAGCAGAGCTCGGTCAAGCGAGCCGAGCGCCGCCGAGACAAGCTCATCGCGCGTATGTTTGTCGCCACCCAGCACCACCAGCGCCTTGGTGCCGCCGTAGTGAGCGACCAATCGTCCACACCAGCGAGCCACGTCTCCATCCGCAACAAGGCGCGTCGGCATACCAAACCCATAGTTGACCATTATCCCCACAACCCTTCCGTGCTTTATGGTGGTATCGATCGTTAGGCTCATGCTACGAAGCGAGGTTTTCCGAGCTGTTTCGCGCTCTTTAGAGCTGCGTTAAAACCCGATGCAACCGCCCGACCATACCTGCCAAAAAGGGACAGGTTTGTTTTGGTCGGTCAAGCGTTTTACCTACCAAAATAAACCTGTCCCTTTTTGGCAGGTTTTGACGATGTCCGGACGAGCGGGTATTATCGAACATGCATTCGATAAGAACATGTGTTTGATGGGAGAACGCGTGGGGCACGGGCGTCACACCTATATCTGCATCGACCTCAAGACGTTTTATGCCAGCGTCGAGTGCGTTGACCGCGGGCTCGATCCGCTCACCACCCACCTGGTCGTTGCCGACGAATCACGCGGGCGTACGACCATCTGCCTCGCCATTACCCAGGCCATGAAAGACCTCGGGATACACAACCGCTGTCGCCTGTTTGAGATTCCCGACGGCATCGACTACATCAAGGCCGTACCGCGCATGCAGCACTACATGGAGGCGTCGGCGCAGATCTACGGTATCTACCTTGAATACGTGAGTCCGCAAGACGTTCACGTCTACTCAATTGACGAGTGCTTTATCGACGTGACACCCTATCTAAAGCTCTACCATACCAATGCCAAAAGCTTTGCCTGCATGCTGCGCGATGAGGTCCTCGCGCGCACCGGTATCACGGCGACAGTCGGCATCGGCCCCAACCTATTCCAGGCCAAGGTGGCGCTCGACATTACCGCTAAGCACGTACCCAGCCGCATCGGCATACTCGACGACGAGACCTTTCGCAAGGAGATCTGGCCCCATCGCCCCATCACCGATATCTGGGGCATCGGCCCCGGCGTGGCAGCCCGCCTCGAAAAGTACGGGGTATACGATCTGATGGGCGTCGCCGCGCTCGACGAAAACCTGCTTTACGACGAACTCGGCGTCAATGCCGAGTATCTCATCGACCACGCCTTTGGGCGCGAGCCGACAACTATCGCCGATATTCAGGCCTATCGCCCGCAGGCAACTTCAACCACCACAGGACAAGTGCTCTCGAAGGGTTATGCCTACGAGCAGGCCTACACCATCTTGCGCGAGATGGTCGATGCCGCCGTACTGGACTTGGTCGATAAGCATGTAGTCTGCGACAGCATCTCGCTCTTTGTGGGCTACGCGAGCGAGCGCGCCGACATACGCCGCCTCGACGCCAGCGGCACAGCGCAATATGTAGACGGATGCGGGCATTTGCGTTCGAGCACGTCGAGCATCGAACCCGCCGCAACCGCCGGCCCCGAGCTCGCACCCCGTGCACCCAAGCCCGTCCAGCGCGATGACGAACGACGCCGTCTGGTGCGCGAAGCACAGGCAATCGACGGCATCTTTGTGGGAGAGCATGGCGGCAAACCGCGTGGCGGCTATGCCGCGCTCTTTGCGCACTCTAACGCTTCGCGCAAGCTGCCCGAGCGCACCAATTCGTTTAAGAAGATCATGGGCCATTTCGATGAGCTCTGGGCGCAGACCGTCGATCCCAAACGACCGGTCAAGCGCATCAATTTGGGCTTTGGCAACCTCATGCCCGAGGAATTTGCCACCATCGATCTGTTTAGCGATGTTAAGGCCGATGAACGCGAGCGCGACCTGGCCCGCGCCGTTCTGGCCGTGAAGGGCAAGTACGGCAAGAACGCCCTGGTCAAGGGATTAAGCTTTACCGCGGGCGCCACCGCACGCGAACGCAACGATCAGGTAGGAGGACATCGTGCCTAAGTCCCAACAACAGCCGATGCGGCCACCGACGCCTTTTGAACGCCTGGCGGACCCCGAGGGAAGACGTCGCTCCGCCGACCCCAAGCTCACCGCTAACGGTGCCGTTCGCGCCAACCGCGCCGCGCAGTTTATGCCCTTTGCCGCCCTCACGGGATACTACGAGCTCGTGCGCAAACAAGAGATCTCTGTTGAGCCCAAATGCGAACTCACGGAAGAAAAAGCCCTCGAGCTTTCAAAAAAGCTCGAGGGCCTCAAACGCGGCGACTTGGTGCGCGTCACTTATTACGATACATACGGCTATCGCAGCCGCACCGGCATTCTCGACGAAGTGCTCCCCGCGTTCAAGCTGCTCAAACTCCGAGACATCGCCATCGGCTTCGACGATATCCAAGACATCGAGCTGCGCGGCCGAGCCTAAGCGCAAGCGCACGCCCGGCCCTACGGCTTTATGACGTAATAGCCCGCATCCCTCACGGCAGCCTCAAGCACCTCACGATCGATCGGGTTTTTAGAACGGATGCACGCCGTGTGGTCTGCATACGTCACCGTGGCCCAAATGCCATCGAGAGCGTTGAGCGCGTTCGTCACATTTTGCGCGCAGCCGCGGCAGCTCATACCGCCAATAAGCAGTTCATCGCTATAGGGATAGTGAGACACATCGGTGTCCGCGACCGCGACCCTCTTGACCTTCTTTCTGCCCGCCCCATCGCCGCAACAGCATGTGCCATGCGTCGATGCGACAATACGCCGGAATCCAAAAAATAAGCCGGCGGCTATGACGCCCTCGCTTTCGGCTGCCCCGCCATGGGCTCCGAGGAGCTCGAGTACGATGAGTTCCAGCCGATGTGGGACGAAGTCAAGGAGACCCTCGGCGACAAGAAGGTCGTCCTCTTTGGCTCCTATTCTTGGGCCGAGGGCGAATGGATGGACAACTGGAAGGCGGACGCCGACGAGGCCGGCGTCCACGTCGTCGATTCCGTCATCTGTTATGACGCCCCCGACGATGAGGCAGAGGCCGCCTGTCGCGCCCTTGGAGCCGAGCTCGCCTAACGGCGATAAGCTCCGCCCATACGCGGCTCTGCACCAAAACACATTCGCATCCCAACAAAAACGGGGCTGGATCCAAATCCAGCCCCGTTATCTGCTATGTCAGCCACATAAAGCAGCTACGAGATGTTGCCCAAAAACGCCTTGGTGCGCTCGCTCTTGGGATGGTCGAAGACCTCGCTCGGCGTGCCCTCCTCCACGATAACGCCGCCGTCCATAAAGACGACGCGGTCGGCGACGTCGCGGGCAAAGCCCATCTCGTGCGTCACCACGATCATCGTCATGCCGTCACGCGCAAGATCGCGCATGACGCCAAGGACGTCGCGGACGAGCTCGGGATCAAGCGCCGACGTAGCCTCGTCAAAGAGCATCACGTGCGGATTCATCGACAGGGCGCGGGCGATGGCCACGCGCTGCTGCTGGCCGCCCGAAAGCTGGCTCGGCATAAAATCGATGCGCTCGGCCAGACCGACCTTGGTCAGCTCCTCGACGGCAATCTTCTCGGCCTCTTCCTTGCTGCGCTTGAGCACCTTTTGTTGCGCAAGCATGACGTTCTTTTTGACCGACAGGTGCGGGAACAGATTGAACTGCTGAAACACCATGCCCAAGTGCGTACGCACCTTATTGAGGTCGACGCCCTTGGCGCACACATCCACGCCCTCGACGACAATCGATCCGCTCGTGGGCTCCTCAAGACGGTTGATGCAGCGAAGCATCGTCGACTTGCCCGAGCCCGAGGGGCCCAGGACCACGACGACCTCACCCTTGTGCACATCCAGATCGATGTCGCGCAGGACCACGTTATCGCCAAAGGCCTTCTGGAGATTCTTGATGCTGACGACGACCTCGTTCGAGTTATTGGTTTCGCTCATAATAGAACCTCCTTACAGACCTGCAATATGATCGGCGGGTGTCGCGACAACCTGTCCGGCGCTCTTGGTGGGACGCTTCTTTTTGGTTTCGGCCGTCCCCAGAAGTCTCGCCTCAAGACCGCTCACCAAGCGCGCAAGCGGCAGGGTAATGACCAGATAGAACAGGGCGGCAACCACATACGGCGTGATGGAGCCCGTCGTCGCCACGATGGTGCGGGCATTCATGACGATCTCGACCACGCCCACGGCGGCGAGCAGCGACGTATCCTTGTAAAGCAGGATAAACTCGCTGGTCAGCGTAGGCAGGACATTGCGGAACGTCTGCGGAATCATAACGTAGAGCAACGTCTGGAAGGCATTCATGCCCAGCGAGCGGGCAGCCTCGTTTTGGCCTTTGGGAATCGACTGAATACCGGCACGGAAGATCTCGCACAGGTACGCAGACGAGTTCATGGCCATGACGATAACGCCCAAGACGTAGTCGTCCACCTTGACGCCGGCAAGTGGCAGGCCAAAGAACGCGATATAGATCTGCAAGAACGCCGGCGTACCACGGATGATATTCACGTAAATGCCGGCAAGACAGCGCAGGATGCGCGACTTGGAGATGCGCATGAGCGACAAGGCAAAGCCAAAGGGGATTGCCAGCGGAAACGCCACAAGCACGATCGAGAGCGACATAAGGAAGCCCTTAAATACGACCGGCAGGCTCTGGACCAAAATGACCGGGTTCAAGAACAGGCGCAGGAACATATTGGAATTCCAAGCCTCGACCCACGGCTGTTCCTTAAGATCGGCCTGGAAGTTATCGAAGGCCGTCACGCCCTTAATCTCGACGGAAGGAATCTTGGAAATCTTCTTGGTCGAACCGTCGGCGAGCGTATAGGTGCCGCCAAAGGCCTCGTCGCCGCCTTCGACGGGGAAGGTCACGCCGTATACCTCGACACGGAAAAAGCCGCCGGCAGGCGCCGTCTCGCCAAAGTCGATCTTGAGCGTCTGGCCATCAGCCGTGCACGTGGGCTTCATGGGCGTGCGATCCATGAGGTCCTCGCCCGAGAGCATCGTCAATCGCGTGTCATCGGTACCAAACGTCGTGCCGTCGACAAACGTCAGCGAAAGACCGCTCAGCTCCTCGTCGGCATCGGCCTGAACTTCCCAGGTAATGCGTGTCTCGGTGCCGCCGACCACATCGCTGCCCGAACCGGTGTTGGGTCGGGCGGTAATCTTTGCGGTCTCAAGCGCTTGGGCAGTCGAGGGCGCAGATGCCCCCACACACACCAGCGCGAGCGCCACGGCCATGACACAGGCTAGCTTTTGGAGCAAGGCGGGTAGTGAAGAACGCTGCTCCGCGGCCCCTTTGTTCAGTCGAGACAAGGTGGCTCCTATCGTAGAAGTTGCCGGCAAAAAGAGACGGAAACACTCTCCGTCGAGAGAAGCGCAAAGGCCCTCTCCGCTAAACGGAAAGGGCCCACACGCAATCAAGTATCTGTTTACTTGATGTTGTACTTAGCCATGAGGGCGTCAACGGTACCGTCGTCGGTCAGGTCCTTGATGGCCTGGTTGATGTCGTCCTTGAGCTTGGTATTGCCCTGGTTGATGGCAATGGCGTACTCCTCGCCGGTGCTGATCTGTTTAACCGTGTGGCAGGTGTTGAACTGCTCGGCGGTCAGCTGGCTGGCAACGGAGCGGTTGGTGACTACGGCATCGCCCTTGTCGGACTGCAGGGCGCTGAAGCAATCGGTAGCGTCCTTGTAGGGGACGATCTTGGCCTTGGGGAAGTTCTCCTGAGCAAAGGCCTCGGCGGTCGAGCCAGACTGGACGATAATGGTAGCGTCGGCGTTGTTGAGCTTCTCGCTGTAATTGTCGGCCGTGATGTCGGTGTTATCGACCTTGGTCACGATAGCCTGATCGTCCATGTAGTAGGAATCGGAGAAAGCGACTTCCTTCTCACGCTCGGGCGTGTCGGTGATAGCCGCAATGGAGACGTCATACTTGGTGCCCGAAGCGACGCCGGGGACGAGCGTGTCGAAGTCGTTGTTGACGTACTCGACATCCAGGCCCAGCTTGTCGCCGATAGCCTTGATGAGCTCAAGGTCAAAGCCCTGATAATCGCCGTTGTCATCCTTGTACTCAAACGGAGCGTACTCGGCAGAGGTGCCGACGGTCAGCGTACCGTCCTTGACGAGCGCGTACTCCTTGGAGCCGTCGACCTTCTCGACCTTAGCGTCGTCAGAGCTGCTGGAACCGGCATCAGAACCAGAGGTGGCGTTGGACGAGCCGCAGCCCGTCAGTGCGAGGGCGAGCGCCATGGCGCCCGTGGCGGCAAATGCGCCAAGCTTCTTCAGCTTCATAATCAGTCTCCTTCCAATGGCCCCATGTGATTCAGGGGCCTGCAAAAACTGAGGGCTATTATGCACCCGCGTGAGAGAATCTGCAATTAGAAAACTGATTGAAACAAACCCATAACGTGAATGGAACACTCCACTTTATGACAGTCATTACTGCTGCAATGACCTTAATAGTTTAATTTCAGCCGCATAACCTGCAAGTTCGTTCGGCGTTTCCAAAATGAATGGCAGTGATCGCAGGCAGCTATTCGATACAATATTCTGCATAACCTGCATTCCACCGCCAAGTTCCTCGCTGCCGAGGTAACCCTTGCCGATGCATTCATGCCGGTCCTTATGGGCACCGCGGGGATTCTTGGAATCATTGATATGCACAGCGCGCAGGCGCTCGATACCCACCACACGATCGAACTCGTCGAGCACACCGTCAAGATCTTGGACGATATCATAGCCGGCGTCATTTACATGGCAGGTGTCCAGGCAAACGCCCAGCTTGGCCGACAGCTCGGGGCGCCTGTCAGCAACGCCCTCGATGATGATCGCCAGTTCCTCAAAGCTGCGGCCCACCTCGGTGCCCTTGCCAGCCATGGTCTCGAGCAGCACCGTCGTCTGCTGGCCCTCAAACATCACCTGGCACAGGGCGTCGACGATCATCTGAATGCCGGCGTCGGAGCCCTGTCCCACATGCGCACCGGGATGGAAATTGTAGTAGTTACCGGGCAGCGCTTCCAGACGCTGCAGATCCTCAGCCATGGCCTCCAGGGCAAACTCGCGCGCCCGCTCTTTGGCCGAGCAGGGGTTATAGGTATAGGGAGCATGGGCCACGAGGGGGCCAAAATTGTTTTGTTCCATAAGCTCGCGCAGGGCCGCCACGTCATCCATGTCAAGGTCTTTCGCCTTGCCGCCGCGCGGGTTGCGCGTAAAGAATGCAAAGGTATTGGCGCCAATGGATAGCGCCGTCTCCCCCATCGCCCGATAGCCCTTCGTCGTGGATAGGTGACACCCGATCGTCAGCATCCCCAGCTCCCCCTCATCAGTTACGGTGAAATAGTTCCTGTTGATGCCTTATTCTGCCGCAAACAGGAACTATTCCACCGCAAGTTATAAAAGGGGCATCAGGAGAGCGTTTTGCCGAAGGCCTTAAGCACCGCCGTCACGGGTCCAGGCTGAAAACGGCGGCGTACGTCGTCGAGACGCTCGGGAATATCGATATGCTGCGGGCAGTGCCGCGCGCATTTGCCGCATTTGACGCAATTGCTCACCAACTTGGGCTCGCTTGTGCGCACCGCGCTCGCCGTAAAATACTGCGATAGACCCGTAAACCAGCTGTGCGCATAGCTTGCGTTGTAGGCGGCAAAACACCCAGGAATATTGATGCCTTTAGGACACGGCATGCAATAGCCGCATCCCGTGCAGGGCACGCGATTCGATTTTTCAAACTCCGTCAGCACGTGCGCGATGGCATCGAGCTGAGTAGCTGTCATCGAATCCGGCAGGGCCCGATCGGCCAACGCCGCGTTCTCATCCACCTGCGCGGTATCGGTCATACCCGAAAGCAGCATCGTCACCTGAGGATGATTCCACACCCACGAAAGCCCCCAAGCGGCAGGAGTGCACAAATGCGGGTCACGGGCGCTATCGAGCACAGCGCGGGCCCGCGGCGGCAACTTACCTGCCAGACGTCCGCCCAAAAGCGGCTCCATTACAAATACCGCAAGCCCGCGTTCAGCAGCCGCCATGAGCCCCGCCGTCCCCGCCTGATAGTGCTCTCCAGCGTAGTTGTACTGGATCTGGCAAAAGTCCCACTCATAAGCATCGAGCATCGTGAGGAAGTCCGCCGCACTGCCGTGGTACGAAAAACCGATCCGGCGAATGCGCCCCGCCGCCTTTTGACGCGCGATCCAGTCCTCGATGCCCAACGCCACCACGCGTTCCCACTGGGCGGGCGAGGTGATGTTGTGCATAAGGTAGTAGTCGATATGGTCAGTCCGCAGGCGGCGCAGCTGCTCATCAAAGAAACGGTCGAAATCCTCCGCGCACTTGCACGAGGCGTGCGGCAGCTTGGTCGCGAGCAAAACCTGGTCGCGCAGGCCCAAGCGCTCAAGCGAGGCGCCCACGCACGCCTCGTTGCCGGGATAAAGATAAGCCGTATCCAGGTAATTTATCCCCTGCTCCACGGCGCGGGAAACGATAGCATCGGCTGTCTTCGCATCGGGGCGTCCCGGCGCACCGGGAAACCTCATGCACCCCAGCCCCAACGCCGAGATACGGTTACCGCTTTTGGGGTCAACGCGATACTGCACGGCCCCTCCTCCCTCATCGAAGCTCTGACGCGGCGAAACAAACCCGTCACGCCACCGAAACACATCGGAATCGCAATCGAGAACGTATCGTAACGCAGCAGAAATCGAGCTGTCACGGCACCGCTTTAACATCAGCAAAAAGCCCGATGAAAGGAGGCGAGCGTGACCACACACGAGGATGCCTACCCCTATCCCGGCGAACAATGCACCCTCTCGGTCGACCGCTACCAGATCGAGATCATGGACCATCTGGACGAGCTTCCCGCCACGGGCGCCGTCATCTTCTGCACCTTCCCCAAGGTGCGCGATGGCGTTGGATATCCCGCGCGCGTTTTTGCCATCTGCCCCGCGGCATAAGTTCCCATGCATTTGTTCTTCTAAATTCAGCCTCCGGTGTACGCCACATGCCCCAGCGGCATACAATCCATCAGGCGCCCCATATGCGGGCGCCTTTTATATGGGGAGATGATTCACATGCAGATCAACAAGGTCGCCTTTATCGGCAAGGGCGGCGTCGGCCTGCTCTACGGCAGCATGATTGCCAAGACCCTCGGCAACGATGCCGTCGAATACGTCATGGATGACACGCGTTTCGAGCGCCACGTGGGCGATGCGCTCACCGTCAACGGAAAGCCCTGCGCGCTCAAGTCCGTCCGCGCCAGCGAGGCAACGCCCGCCGATCTGGTCATTCTCACGGTCAAGACGACGGGGCTCAACCAAGCACTCAAGACTATGGAGCGCGTCGTGGGACCCAACACGCTCATCGCCTCGCTGTGCAACGGCATTACGAGCGAGCAAAAAATAGCCGAGCGCTTTGGCTGGAAGCACACCGTCCTGGGCATCTGCCAGGGCATGGACGCCGTATTCCTTAACGGCGCGCTCACCTTTACCAATGCGGGCGAGATTCGCTTTGGCGCGGCAGCAGGCACCGAGCCCGCAACCGTCACCGCCATCGATGAGCTCTACACGCGCTGCGGCATCGCCCATACCGTCGAGAGCGACATTGCGCACCGCATGTGGGCCAAACTCATGCTCAACGATGGCATCAACCAGACCTGCATGGCCTACGGCGGCACGTACGGGAGTGCCACGGAACAGGACTCCGAGCAGCGTCGCTGCTTTGTTTCCGCCATGCGCGAGACACTTGCGGTCGCCAACGCCGAGGGCGTTGAGCTTACCGAGGAAGACCTGACGCAGATGGTGCACCTCATCGAGGGAATCGACCCCGCCGGCATGCCCTCGATGGCGCAGGACCGCATCGCACAACGTAAAACCGAAGTCGAGGAGTTCGCGGGCACCATCTGCCGCCTGGCCGCCAAACACGATATCCAAGTGCCGCAAAACGATTGGCTCTACCAGAGGATTCGCGAAATAGAAAGCAGCTGGTAGCCTCGCCCGCACGGCGACGCGCGCAATGTAAGCAGACAGGCCTTCGCGAGGATCCCATCGCTCGCGAAGGCCTGTCGCATTTAGGCCGAGGCTAAAACTGAGGCTCGTTTTGCGACTCCGGGACCTCGTCCTCGTCATCGCGGCAAAGCACCACGCCGGCGCTTCCCAACAGCGCCGCTGCAATCAAGGCGCTCACAACCACAGGAGCAGCACCCGTAGTGGACTGCAAGCCGGCAACTAACGCCGCCGTCGGACCAAGACATCCGATCAAAAGGGCAACGACGGCAATAGCGACATCTCGAGCGTTCATGGGATCACTTCCTCCACGAGAAAGACCTTGTTTCTCATGACTTAGTGTGCCCCGCGCCCATATGCCCAACGTAGTGCCACGGTAAGGGCTCTGTTAACCCAAATGCATATAAAAACGGGCGCCCCTACATTGCCCGAAAGCTCGGTAAAGACGCCCGTCCATCATGTGCAATCGATGCCGACAGATTACCAACCGGTGTAGTAATCGGTAGTTCCGGCTGCGCAACCCGAATCGTAGACCTTGCACTCGCCCTTAGAGCCCGTAAAGGTCGAGCCCTGGGACTTATCGCTCGCAGCCACCACGTAGTAGCCGTCGGAATCACGCCAAAAGCCCTCGGAATCCAGCGTCCACTCACCCGTGCGGTGGTGATACAGCACGTTGCTGCTGTAATAGGTCTCGCGACGACCGTTGTAGTTATTGACGCCGCTCGAGCGCGTCAGGCCCGAGCCGTTCGCGTAATACGCAGCAGACGCGTAAGACGAGCCGGAGCCGGCGTTGTAATACGAAGCCCGAACGGCCTCGGCAGCTTCTGCCTCGACGGCCGCAGCCTCGAGCGCCTCGCGCTTAGCATCCTCGAGCGTGGAACGAAGCTCGTCGAGCTCGGCCGACTTCGCGTCGACCTCCTCCATCGTCAAAAGACTGCCCGCACCGTCGATACAACCCTGCAGTACGGCGCGCTCGTCATCGGTGGCATAGTCACCGTACATGTTCATGATGATCTGCGCGCGGACCTCTAGGGAATCGCGCTTGGCCCCCATCGAGGCGTTCCACTCCTGCATGGAGCCAAAGCCGTCGCTACGATAGTCGACGGGCTGCATCAGGGTCGCCTCGGACGGCGTGGATCCGACCGCGTCGGACAGTGTTGCCGCGTGGGCATCGGTTACGCCGGCACCCACTAAAAGCGCCACGGCAAGCGTGGCAGAAAGGGCGGCGGCCTTCGGTTTTCGTGAATCGATCCTCATGTAGCTGAAAACCTCCGTAGTGAGTTTTTGCTGCGTTTAAGCTGCGTGTGATTCGATCGCGCTGCATAGTACCCCGAGTAAATCGCGACCTGCGGTTTTTCTCAAAAGGTGCACGTCATTTGCGTAAAACTCACATCCTCTCAACAGGAGTTTTCCACAACTCGCATGCATAAAGCATGCCAAAAACCCTGTAATAGCGCCCTTCCTATGCAAAAAAGGCGCCTGCGCAACCATTGTTCGCGCAGGCGCCTTGAGCAGGCATTTTATGCAGTTATACCTATCGAGTCGCAAGGGGCCCTTGCACAAGTCGCCCTACTCGTCCAGCGCGGCAAAGGCCTGCTTCAGATCCCAAATGATGTCCTCGGCGTTCTCGGTACCAATGGAAAGACGGATTGTAGAGGGCGTAATGTTCTGCTCGGCAAGCTCCTCGGAAGAGAGCTGGGAGTGCGTGGTGGTAGCCGGGTGCACGACGAGCGACTTGACGTCGGCTACGTTGGCGAGCAGCGAGAACACCTGCAGGTGGTCGATGAACTTCCAAGCAGCCTCCTGGCCGCCCTTGATCTCGAAGGTGAAGATCGAGGCGCCGCCACGGGGGAAATACTTCTGGTACAGCTCATGGTCGGGGTGCTCGGGCAGGCTCGGGTGGTTCACCTTGGCAACATGGCCGTCACCGATCAGGAACTCAACGACCTTCTTGGTGTTCTCGACATGGCGGTCAACGCGCAGCGACAGGGTCTCGGTGCCCTGGAGCAGGACCCAGGCGTTAAACGGGCTAATGCAGGCGCCCTCGTCACGCAGCAAGATAGCACGGACATAGGTCGCGAAGGCAGCGGGGCCGGCGGCCTCGGTAAACGAGACGCCATGGTAGGAGGGATTGGGCTCGGCAATCTGCGCATACTTGCCGCTCGCCTTCCAGTCAAAGTTGCCGCCATCGATAATCACGCCGCCCAACGAGGTGCCGTGGCCGCCAATAAACTTAGTTGCAGAGTGAACGACGATGTTGGCGCCGTGCTCCAGCGGACGGAACAGATACGGGGTGCCGAAGGTGTTATCGACAACAACCGGAAGACCATGCTTCTTAGCGACCTCGGAGATAGCGTCGATGTTGGGGATATCGGAGTTGGGGTTACCGAGCGTCTCGAGGTAAATGACCGTGGTGTTGTCCCTGATGGCACCCTCGACCTCGTCCAGGTTGTGGGCATCGACGAAGGTGGTCTCGACACCAAACTGGGAGAGCGTGTGCTCCAGCAGGTTGTAGGAACCACCGTAGATGGTCTTTTGGGCCACCACATGGTCGCCGGCCTGAGCGAGGGCCTGCAGGGTATAGGTGATGGCGGCGGCGCCAGAGGCGACGGCAAGACCTGCAACGCCGCCCTCGAGCGCGGCAATGCGGTCCTCAAAGACGCCCTGGGTGGAGTTGGTCAGACGACCGTAGATGTTACCGGCGTCGGCAAGGCCAAAGCGGTCAGCAGCGTGCTGGGAGTTGCGGAACACATAGCTCGTGGTCTGGTAGATAGGCACGGCGCGGGAATCAGATGCGGGGTCGGCGCTCTCCTGGCCAACGTGCAGCTGCAGGGTGTCGAAACCAAAGGTGTGCTCGGGGTTGTTGATAAACTGGCTCATGATGATCTCCTTGATCAAACAAAAGTAATAAGAGTAAGAGAAGTAAGCCGCTGTCTCCTGATCACGCCGACGGGCGCAAGCAGGAGCCCGGCATTCGTCTTAGTAAGCAGTTCATATGCGGTCCTCCTTTTGACAACCCGTTCTCGTGGTCGGCTTAATTACCTACCTCCTTTGTGTGTTTTGAATAGTACGTGTATTGTTTCGCGCGGTCAATCACTTAAAAGCGCTAACTTGTTATCGGTTTTTTAGATAGCTATCGAAAGGACGGGTGCCGATGACCCTCCAACAGCTTCGTTTTCTTATCGCCGTGGCAGAATCCGGCTCAATTAACGCCGCAGCTCAGCGCCTCTATACCGCGCAATCCAATATCTCCAACGCCGTCAAAAGCCTAGAGCAGGAGCTCCGCCTGGAAATCTTTACGCGTTCCAGTCGCGGCGTCACACTCACCAACGACGGCACCGAGCTTTTAGGCTATGCGCGCCAGGTCGTAGAGCAGGCCGATATGCTCGAGGCCCGCTACGAGGACGGCGGCACACCCCAGGCACGCCTTGCCGTCTCGGCCCAGCACTACGCTTTTTCGGTCGAGGCCTTTGTCAACGTCGTCGAGCGCTGCCGCGACAGTAAGTTTGAGTTCATCATGCGCGAGACCACCACGTCACAGATCATCGACGACGTCCGCGCATTTCGCAGCGATATCGGCATTCTGTATCTGGATGACTTTAACGCCCGCGTCCTGCAGAAGGCCTTCGCCGACGCCCGCGCAAGCTTCCATCCCCTCTTCGATGCAACGGTCCACGTCTTCGTTAGCGAGCGCCATCCGCTCGCACGCCGCCCCCAGCTATCGCTTGCCGACCTTACGCCCTATACGCGCTACAGCTTTGAGCAGGGGACCTCGAACTCCTTCTATTACGCCGAGGAGCCGTTTAGCTATATCCCCTGCGACCGCAACATCCGCGTTTCCGACCGTGGCACGCTCACCAATCTGCTCATCACGTCGAACGGTTACACTTTGTCGACCGGTGTCCTCTCCAATGAAATGCAATGGGGCATGGCATCGATCCCGTTGGCAGACGCCCCAACGATACGCGTGGGCTACATCATGCACGATGAGCGCAAACCCTCTCCCCTGCTGCGGCAATACCTCGACGAACTCGAACGCATCATCCACGAAAACCAACCATTTGGGGACGGGATAGAAATGGCAGATTTAAAAGCCCTCTAGCTCTTGACAATTCAGGTCGCCCATCTTTCTTGGCGACAACGCCTCCACCATCCTTGTGGAGCGGCGCGCCTCGCATAAAACAGGATGGACCGGGCGCTACAATAGACAGCCGCAAGAGAGGAACTCGACGAAAGGAAGTCTGTGAAGGTCATCATCTATACCGACGGCTCGGCTCGATCCAATCCGGGACGCGGTGGCTACGGCGCCGTGCTCAAATACACCAACCCCGCCGGCAAGACCTTCACCTCCGAGCTTTCGCGTGGCTACGCCAAGACCACCAACAACCGCATGGAGCTCATGGCGGTCATCGTGGCGCTCGAGGCACTCAACCGTCCCTGCGAGGTCGAGGTCCACTCCGACTCGCAGTACGTCGTCAACGCCTTTAACAAGCACTGGATCGACGGTTGGAAAAAGCGCGGGTGGAAAACTGCCAACAAGCAGCCCGTTAAGAACCGCGACCTGTGGGAGCGCCTGCTTGCCGCCAAGAGCAAGCATAAGGTGGAGTTCATCTGGGTTAAGGGGCATGCCGGCCACGAGCTCAACGAGCGCTGCGACGAGCTCGCCACCACTGCGGCCGATGGAGTCAACCTCGATATCGACACCGGCTTTAACGAGAGCGACCTGTAATAGCGTTTTCGCGCAGCTTTATATCCCCACGCGCTACACTCATCCTGTAGACCAAAACAACGCAAGGGGGACGTATGCTGCGCATCGCGACCATCGGCACATCCATGATCACCGACGACTTTATCCAGGTCGTCAATGCCAACGACCAGGCTGTATTCGTAGGCACGCTCTCGCGCAACGCCGAGCGCGGCGCCGCCTTTACTGCCGAGCACGGCGGCGAGCGAAACTTTACTTCACTTGATGAGCTTGCAGCAGCCGCCGACGTCGACGCCGTCTATATCGGCAGCCCAAACGCACTTCACTACGAGCAGGCCCTTGCCTGCATCGCCAGCGGCAAGCACGTCATCGTCGAGAAGCCCTTCTGCGCCACCGAGGCGCAGGCGCTGGAAGTCTTCCGCGCCGCCGAGGCGGCGGGCGTCGTAGCCCTCGAGGCCATGCGCCCGCTCCATGACCCCGCTTTCCACGCCATCGAGGACGCCCTGGGCGAGATTGCGCCCATTCGTCGCGCCTCACTGCGCTTTGGCAAGTATTCTTCACGCTACAACGAGGTTCTCGCGGGACGCGCCACCAACATCTTCGACTGCCACATGGCCTCGGGCTCCCTCATGGATATTGGCGTCTACACCGTCGAGCCCATGGTCGAGATCTTCGGCATGCCCTCCGGCCTTACGAGCATGGCTACTCTGCTCGACCCCACCACGCAAGAGCTCACCCATGGCCCCATCGATGGCTGCGGTTCCATCCTCGCCAGCTACGGCGGTGGCCGTATCTCCGTCGAGCTCGCGCACTCCAAAATTACGAATGACCTACTGCCCTCGCAGATCGAAGGCGAGCGTGGCACTATCCAGATTGACCATCTGTCCACGCCCCGCAACGTCCGCATCGACTATCGCGGCGATGTCGTACGCGGCTCGGCGACCGAGGCGCCGCGCGAACAGAGCGACAACGGCCGCGTGCTCGACCTTCCCAAATCGAGCAACACCATGGAATACGAACTCGCAGACTTTATCACCGCCATCGGCGGCATCGATAACGTCAAGGAAGAGATTTGGGAGACCCCGGCGGGACGTCACGAGCTTGGCCACTATCGCGATGTCACGCTTGTCTCGCTGCGCATCATGGATGCCGTGCGCCAACAGGCCGGCATTACCTTCCCCGCCGATTCTGTCAAGCAGGCCTAGCGATGGGTATTTTCGACAAGCTTTTCTCGGGCGTCGCCGGCGGAAGCCGCGAGCCCCAAAAGCCCTCTGGTGTCGAGCTCGAGCTGCGCCGCAGGCTTACTGTGCTCGCAAGCGACGAGGCCACTCAAGACACTCCCCTGCGCTATTTCCTGCGCTGGGAGGGACAGGTCCAAGGCGTTGGTTTTCGCTTTACCAACACCAACCTCGCGCAGGCACGCGCACTCACCGGCTGGGTGCGTAACATGGAAGACGGCTCAGTCGAGATGGAGATACAGGGAGCTCCGGCAAACATCCTATCTCATCTCGAGGCGCTTCATGCCTCCTACGAGCGCATGGGAACGCGTTTTCGCCTCGTAGACGCTCAGGTCCGAGCCCCACTTGCCAATGAAGACGGTTTCACTCCTCATTATTAGTATTGTGTGCTAAATACGGTATCATTTACCTACGACCGTTAATAGAAAAGAGGCGAGGCGCATGGCGGTGCAAAGAAGGAATACCAGGCAGCGAAAGCTGGTTCTTGATGCCGTGCGCCAAAGCTACAACCATCCCACCGCCGACGAAATCTACAACGTCGTGCGCGCCCAGGATGACAAAATCAGCCGCGGTACGGTCTACCGCAACCTCAATCTCTTGGCCGATGCCGGGGAGATTCTCTCGATTAAAACGCCGGGCGGCAGCCGCTTCGATCGTGCCATCGAACCGCATGCGCATATCATCTGCACCTCGTGTGGCCGCGTCATCGATGTGCCGCTCCCCTTCAATACCCAGCTCGACGCCAGGGCATCCGAACAAATCGGATGGAGCGTCAGCTCGCACTACACCATCTTCGAGGGCCTCTGCCCCAACTGTAGGTAGATTATGGGACATGCCTTAAAATCAACTTTTCACCGATTGCGGCAAAAGGAAGATTTCCAGGCATGTCCAAAATGTCTACTCAGCAAGTAGGCGACGCAGCTCCTCTTCGACCGTGCGCACGTAACGGACGCGGTCGTTGATACCGCGCATACTGGGATTGCAGCTCTCCATCAGATAGGGATGGCCCACCACGTTGAGCATGTCGCGGTCGTTTTCATTATCGCCAAACGCCATCATTTCGTTAGGTGAGATCCCCAGCGCACGACCATAATCGGCAAGCGCGGACCCCTTGCCCGAATCAAAGCCGATAAAGTCGGTCCATTCGGTTCCCGACGTCATCACATCGACCCGGTCGCCAAAGCGACGGACGAAATACTCCAGCGCCGCCGGCTGCTCTGTCTCGGGCGTTTGAAACGCGATCTTAATGACGTCCTCGTCGATGTCCTCGGGACGGTCGACCACCGCCACATCGCAATGGACCTCGTAGCGCAAATGGTCGACGAATGCATCGTTGCCACTTATGGTGTAGAGGTGCCCCTCGCAGGAAAGGGTCACGTCGGCATGGGGATACGCAACCACGGCATTCGCGATATCCATAGCAAGGTTACGCTCCATGGAACGCTTGACAACGGCACGCCCCTCGCTCATCACGAGGGCTCCGTTTTCGCATACATAGGCGAGCTCATCGGCCACCGGGGCAAACAGATAGCGCAAGCTCGCATATTGACGGCCGCTCGCCGGCATAAACACGATGCCACGACGATGCAGCTCATCGATGAGCTCAAAGGCCTCGGAACGCGGCTCGCACTCCCCCGGATGCAGCAACGTGCCGTCCAAATCGCATGCAATCAGCTTGATTCCCTCAAGACCCATATGCTTTCCCCCACAGCATCTCATCAACAGCAAGACGGACTTTGAATAGCTGTCTCTCAAAGTCCGTCTTGCTTATACGCACGTTAACCGCGCGCCTTTTTTACGATCGTAAAGTCGGGAGCCATACTCACGACGACCTCCGCCGCACTCGACGCAAAGCGCCGGTCCGTATCGAGTTCACGGGTAACCACCGAGAGCCGAACACCCTCGACGCCCCGGAGCATGCGGCCCAAAACAGGCTGCACCGGCGTATACATGCGCACGGTATGCTCGTCCGAATCGCCTCGGAAAAGCGGCGCGTGCATATTGCCGATCTCCCAGCACGCATGCGCGAGCGCAATCGGATCCATGCGGTCGACTTCGACCAAATAGACCTCGGCGCTGCGCAGGCGCACGACAACCGCCATGGGCACCATGCCCGAACGGTCGATGGCGAGCACGTCGCCGTCGGCAAGACGACTACCGTCGGCAGCATCTAGCCGGACATCGACCGTGCGCCCCAGCTCCGTCACGCCCGCAAACGCGCAAACATCAGCCTGGTCCCAATCGAGCAGCAGCTCGTCAACTTCAAAGATGCCACCCAGCTCCCGACGAAGCAGGAGTTCATAGGACGGATCGTTGAGATTTCCCAAGCATGTCGTCGAAACCAAGCGTTCAGACATACCCTAATCCTCGACCTCGACGAGCTCGATATCAAAGTTGAGATCCTTGCCGGCCAGCTCGTGGTTAGCATCGAGCGTCACGGCCTCGGGCGTCACATCGATGACAACGGCAGGGACAGGCATGCCGCTCGGCGTGGACAGGAAGAGCTTCATGCCCTTCTCGATCTGCTCGATGTTGGGAACCTGCTCGGCCGGGAAGGTGATAACCATCTCGGGATTGTGCTCGCCGTAGGCATCGGCAGCAGGAATGTGCACGGTCTTCTTCTCACCCACCTGCATGTCGACAACGGCGGCATCGAAGCCCTTGATCATCTGACCGGCACCGCAGGTGAACTCCAGCGGCTCGCCGCGATCGTAGGAGCTATCGAACTGCGTGCCGTCGTCGAGCGTGCCGCGATAATGGGTCTTGACCTTCTTGCCCTGGTTGGACATGGAAACCTCCGTGATAAGGGCGGCACACAACGCGGGCCGCCATGAACGTATGGCGCTAACTATACCCTAGTCATACAATTCGAAGACAGTTTGCAAAGAAACGCTGCAACCGGAGGAACCATGGCATATCCCGTATTTGACCTACACTGTGACACCGCCGACCGCATCGGCTGGGCCACGCTCGATCTCGACCTGCGCTTTACCGCCGGCACCGACGGTTATTTCCCCGGCGACGAGACGCATCCGCAAGATTTCGACCTCATCGAGGGCAACGCCTGCGCCATCTCGCTCGCAAAGATCGGCAACACACCGTGGGCACAGTGCTTCGCCACGTTTATCCCCGACGAGATTCCCACCGCCCACGCCGCGCGCTTCCAGGCGCAGATCATGGCGCATATGAGCGGCCAGGCCATGCTCAACCACGACCGCATGGTCAACGTACGCAGCGCCGCGGACATTCGCCCCGCGCTCAAGGACGGCAAAGTCGCCTGCATCCACACCATCGAAAACGCCACGTTCTTTGCCGAGGACCCCGCACTGATCGAGGTGCTCAAGAGCTTGGGCGTACTCATGTCGTCACTCAGCTGGAACGCGCAGGGGCCGCTCGCGAGCGGACACGATACCCACGCCGGCCTCACCGCCGCCGGCATCGAGGCACTTACGCAGATGGAGCACGCCGGCATGGTGCTCGACGTCTCCCATCTCAACGATGAGTGCTTTGACGAGGTCGCCGCCCGCGCCACGCGTCCCTTCGTCGCCAGCCACTCCAACTCCCGTGCGGTTTGCGGCGCCAAACGCAACCTTACCGACGACCAGTTCCGCACCATTCGCGACATGGGTGGCATCGTCGGCCTCAACTACTGCAGCGAGTTCCTTTCCAACGACGCAACCGACAAGACCGCCGCAGACGTCACCTTCGATCAGCTAGCGGCACATATCGAGCACTGGCTCGACCTGGGCGGCGAGGACGTCATCGCGCTCGGCGGCGACTGGGACGGCGCCACGGTGCCCGCTTTCCTCTCCGATGCCAGCAAGATGCCCGAGTTCCAGAACATGCTCTCCAAGCATTTTGGCAAGACCGTGATGCAAAAGCTCTGCAGCGACAACGCGCTTGCCTTCTTTGAGCGTTATTAATTTCACATCCCTTGAGCGGGCCGGCATGCCGAACGGTCGACATGCCGGCCCGTCCCCAATCTGAAGGACCGCTTTTGACGCAGCAGTTTACGATTTCCGTATCCCGACCGGATGGGATGCCCATCCCCGTCGTCGTTACCAAAAAGCGTGTCAAGAACTTCAACCTACGCGTCACATCGAGCGGTGAGGTCCACGCCAGTGCGCCGCTCGGCGCCAGCCGCGAGCGTATCGAAGCATTTGTGAAGCGCAACAGCGCCTGGATTATCAGCCGACTTGCCCAGCGCGAGCAACGTCAGGCGACGGAGCGAGAGCCGCTCAGCCCCTCGTCCATCATTGCGCTTTGGGGCAAGCCCATCACGGTACAAGATGCGCTCGATCACAACTTTGCATCACCCGCACCGCGACCCAAACAGGCCACCTTCGCAAGTTTTATGGGTACCGACGAGCCAGACGAACACCCACAGGCCAAGCGGCACGCAATCCTCGACAGCCTAACGCCCGATGAGCTCCAAGCCCGCATCGACCAGCTCTATACATCCGAGGTCACCACGGCGCTGCGCGATATGGTTCGCACATACGAAATCGCAATGGGTGTCGCCGCTTCCCGCGTTTCCGTGCGCAGCATGAAAACGCGCTGGGGCTCGTGTACGCCCAAAACCGGCGCCATTCGCATCGCACGCGAGCTTGCCGCCTACCCCGTCGAGTGCCTTGACATGGTTGTCGCCCACGAGCTCGTCCACTTGCTCGAGCCAAGCCACAATCAGCGGTTTCACGCCCTGCTCGACACGTACTGCCCCAACAATAGAGCTCTGTCGCAGCGGCTCAAGCAGCCACCCATAGAGACGTATTAGAACCGGTTAGCGCACGCGCTCGATCTCGACACCGCAGCTTGCCAGGGGAAGACCGACGGGCGCCCAAGGCTTATCGAGCTTAACACGCACGCCGAGCAGCAGGGGGTAACGACGTAGCAGCATCTGGGCCACGCCCTCGGCTGCGGCCTCGATGAGCTTAAACGTATGCTCGCGCAGATAGCCATCGACATCGTGGCACACCGAGCCGTAGTCAATCGAGGCATCCAGGTTATCGTGCTCCCCTGCTGCACGCAGGTCGGCATAGAGCACCAAGGACACGATGAACTTCTGGCCCAGGGCGTTCTCCTCGGGATACACGCCGTGGTTGGCAAAGACCTCAAGACCTTCAACGGTGATGCGATCGGCATGGCGCAGATCGTCATAGCTCACGTGGGGCACCGCCGTTGCGGTGGATATTTCGCCCCTTCCACGGCGGGCGAGCTCGGCGCCTTCAGTCTTGGTTGCATTCTCGGGCAGTTTCTTGTTGGTCATCGCGATCGTCTCCTTCGTTTAGAACCCCGACCGCGCAAACCAACTACACGCGAATCGACAGGTTCTTTTTATCATCGCTCCAGTTGCAGGCATTGCGCGCGGGGCATGCAAAGCAGGCGCGCGACGCTTTGTCAGCTGCATAGAGCAGACGCTCAAGCGGTTGGCTGTTCACGCGCAGCTTTCTATGGCCTAAAATGGCCGTCTTAATGGCCGCGGCATCGGCCGGATCAAATGCCACGTCATCGGGCATGCCGCCAAGAATCGCATCAGCGACGCGCTCGCTTGCAACATCATGGGATATACCCGATTCATACTGTTCATCTTTGCCGATATCGTGAAGAAGTGCCGTGGCGTAGATGACCTCGCGGTCAAATTCGAGCTGTTCCTCAAGATTCTTAATCCACATAATGCGCGCGACATCCAGCAGATGGTCAATACCGTGGCGGCAAAAGATGCGCCCCGATTCCAACTGTGCAATGTTGCCCAGGTGCCGCCGGAACAGCCCGTTGGCACAAATGTAATCAATGCGAGGCATGGCGCCAAAGGGAGTCAGGCCCGAAGCCATAAAGCCGCGACGCGGCGTCCCCTCATCGGTCTTCGATGTAAAGTCGTTGACGACTCTCATGGCTAGCGGTCCAGCATCCTAAAGAATCGCTCCTCGAGCGCGGGATCGGTCTCAAAGACACCGCGACGAGCAAGCGTTACGGTCTTGGTACCGGGCTTTTGCACGCCGCGCATGGTCATGCACATATGCTCGGCTTCCATCAGCACGATCGCCCCTTGGGGAGCAAGATATTCCATGAGGGCATCGGCAACCTGCGCGCACAGCTGCTCCTGCAGCTGCAGACGACGGGCATAGACCTCAACCGTGCGAGCAAGCTTAGACAGACCCGCCACGCGACCGTTAGGGATATAGCCGATCGCAGCCTTGCCATAAAAAGGCAGCAGATGGTGCTCGCACAGCGAGTAAAACGTAATATCGCGCTCGATAACCAAATCGTTCGAAGCGACGGCAAAGGTTTTGGACAGGTGCTCCTCGGCACTCCGGCCCATACCGCCGGCAATCTCGCCATACATACGGGCGACGCGTGCCGGGGTCTCCAGCAGGCCCTCACGAGTTGGGTCCTCGCCTATACCTTCAAGCAGCAGCTTAATAGCAGTCTCGACTTTTTCCTGATCGACCATCTGGGCCTCACTTTTTTCGATTTCGCGTTCGCGCTATGGTACCACGCTGGCACGCAACCTCTTCCAGCTACATAGTATGGGTCGAATAGACCGGATCGTCCCGCCAAAGCTCCACAGCGTCGCAAAGCGCAACGCCCTCGCGCGCAGCACGAGCGCGCGAGGCGTTCATGTCGATCACGCGCTGATTACTCGAGCCCCTAAAGCGCAACGAGATATCGTACAGATCTTGAACGAACGGACCGTCTACCAGCATGTCGAGGCAAGCAAGGATACGGTCCGTCACGTCGGTATGGTGGCGGCCGCCCGGCATTAGTTCCTCGAGCACATCACCGGTAAAGCACCAAATGGTCTTCCCAGACTCCACAGGATAGGTCGCACGCACGCGTTCGATAAAATCAACGAGCCCCGCCTGGTTCTCGGGTTCCATAGGCTCCCCGCCCAGAATCGTCAGGCCATCAATAAAGGGATGATCAAGACTCTCGATGATTTTGTCCTCGACGGCACGATCGAACGGTTCACCCGCGGCAAAGTCCCACGCGACGGAGTTAAAACAATTCTTGCACCCACGACGGCACCCACTCACAAACAGAGAGGTACGAACGCCTTCTCCATCAGCAATGTCGAAATACTTAATGTTCGCGTAGTTCATAGGTAACCTTCCTGGGGGTCTGGAGCATATCATCCCGTCCTCAAACATTCTCGGCCTTCGGCCTGCGAAACTACGGGCGGGACGATATGCTCCAGATCCCTCGCGAGCGACACTCGATGAACGAAGCGAACATCGAGTATGGGGTTCGAGGCCCAATAAAAACTGGGTTGCGGCTCAACCGGCATCGCAAGTAAATCGCAGCTGCAGCTCGAATTATTTCCGCTAAGAACTTCGAGGAGTGAGCAGACCGCATACTGCATCTCAGCTACATCAACTTGGCTGCCCCGTAGCGAGGCCCCGGACCTTTGCTCGATATGAGTTCCGCACGAACAGGAGGCGCCAGTGGCGCCTCCGTCGTGAGCCAGGACTGTCCGAAATAGCGAGTAAAGGTCCGGGGCCTCGCTACGGGGCAGCCTGGGATGGTTATTAGAGATGCAGCACGCGGTCGCGGATCTCCTCGGTTCGACCCTGGTTCCAGAACTGGGTACCGATGTAGCCGCACGTGCGACGGGCGACATTCATCTTCTCCTGGTCACGATTGCCGCAATTGGGGCACTCCCACACCAGTTTGCCATCGTCCTCGACAATGCGAATCTCGCCGTCATAGCCGCACACCTGGCAGTAATCGCTCTTGGTGTTGAGCTCAGCGTACATGATGTTGTCGTAGATGTACTGCATTACGCGAATGACCGCCTTGAGGTTGTCCTGCATGTTGGGAACCTCAACGTAGGAGATAGCACCGCCCGGCGAAAGCTGCTGGAACATGCCCTCAAACTTAAGCTTGTCGAAGGCATCGATCTCCTCGGACACGTGGACGTGATAGCTGTTAGTAATGTAGCCCTTGTCCGTCACGCCCGGGATAATGCCGAAACGGCGCTGCAGGCACTTGGCGAACTTGTAGGTCGTCGACTCAAGCGGGGTGCCGTACAGCGAGAAGTCGATATCGCTTTCGGCCTTCCACTCGGCGCACTTGTCGTTCATGTGCTGCATGACGGCCATGGCAAACGGCGTGCCCTCCTTCTCGGTGTGGCTGTGGCCCGTCATGTACTTGACGCACTCATACAGACCGGCGTAACCCAGGCTAATGGTGGAATAGCCGCCCACGAGCAGCTTGTCGATCGTCTCGCCCTTCTTAAGGCGCGCCAAGGCACCGTACTGCCAAAGAATCGGCGCGGCATCCGAAAGCGTGCCCATCAGGCGCTCATGACGGCACAGCAGGGCGCGGTGGCACAGCTCAAGGCGCTCATCGAAGATCTTCCAGAACTTGTCCATGTCCTGATGCGAGCTCAGCGCAACATCGGGCAGGTTGATGGTCACAACACCCTGGTTAAAGCGACCATAGTACTTAGGCTTGGTCGGGTCATAGTTCAGAGCGTTGGCGACATTGTTAAAGCCGTTGCCCGAACGGTCGGGCGTCAGGAAACTGCGGCAACCCATGCAGGTATAGCAATCGCCGTTGCCGGCGGTCTCGCCCTTAGACAGCTTGAGCTCGCGCATCTTCTTCTCGGAGATGTAGTCGGGCACCATGCGCTTGGCGGTGCACTTGGCGGCGAGCTTGGTCAGATAGAAGTACGGCGAATCCTCGCGGATGTTATCGTCCTCGAGCACGTAGATGAGCTTGGGAAACGCCGGGGTGATCCACACGCCGGCTTCGTTCTTAACGCCCTCATAGCGTTGACGAAGCGTCTCCTCCACAATCATGGCAAGGTCGTGCTTCTCTTGGGGCGTACGGGCCTCATTGAGATACATAAAGACCGTCACGAACGGCGCCTGGCCATTCGTGGTCATAAGGGTCACGACCTGATACTGAATCGTCTGGACGCCGCGACGAATCTCATCGCGCAGGCGTTCCTCAACGACCTCGCGAACCTTCTCGGCAGATGCCGAAACACCGAGCTCCTCAAGCTCGCGAGCAACCTCGCCGCGAATCTTTTGACGGCTCACCTCAACGAACGGGGCGAGATGGGTCAGCGAAATAGACTGACCGCCGTACTGGGAGGAAGCAACCTGGGCGATAATCTGCGTCGCAATGTTGCAGGCGGTCGAGAAGCTGTGCGGCTTCTCGATCAGCGTGCCCGAGATAACGGTGCCGTTCTGGAGCATGTCCTCCAGGTTCACCAGATCGCAGTTGTGCATGTGCTGGGCAAAGTAATCCGAATCGTGGAAATGGATCAGGCCCTCATTATGGGCATCCACGATCTCCTGGGGCAGCAGCACGCGTTGGGTCAGGTCCTTGGAAATCTCGCCGGCCATATAGTCGCGCTGAACGGAATTGACGGTCGGATTCTTATTGGAGTTCTCCTGCTTAACTTCTTCGTTATTGCACTCGATCAGCGACAGGATCTTGTCGTCGGTCGTGTTCTTTTGGCGCTTCAGGCTCTGAACATAACGATAGATGATGTAGCGGCGAGCGACCTCATAGCAGTCGAGACGCATGATCTCGTCCTCGACCAGATCCTGGATCTCCTCGACCGATACGGTATGGCCGGCCTTCTCACATGCCTCGGCGACGTTTTGCGCCGCATAGATCACCTGGCGGTCGGTAAGACGAGAGCCCTCCTCGACCTCCAAGTTGGCGGCGCGAATCGCATTGACGATCTTATCGATGTCAAAGGCAACCTCGGTACCGCTGCGCTTGATGATCTTCATCCTCTTGCCTCTTTCGCGTCGTAATCCCATTGCGCTTCAGAGCCAAACGATGCCTGGCAGGGCTTGTCCCTGTCTTGCGGCGCCGTCGCGCAATCTGTGTTCTCGATAAACCATAGGTCCTCATGCGGACAATCCTCGCGGCCGATCAAGCGGCTCAAAGGCGTGTCCAAATGGGACGAACAAGGTCTTCGTTCTCTGTCCGCCATCTATCATACGACAAAGACGCCTCTATATCCTGTATTCTTTTTTTAGGTCAAACACAACATATAGTGTTTCAGCAGGTCAAAGCAATTGGTCATTTTACAGACACATTAATTATGAGGGTTTCTTGGCAAGTCGGTAAAACGTTACCAACGCGGCTACCTGCAAGGCAGTTATAAAACCCCCTCGTCAAGCCGCCGACAAATCCTATCAAAACCAAGCCGCTCACGCGAAAAGAATCCAAAAGATTATGCTTGACCAACATGTTGCGGTCGAATGCCGGCGGACGGAGCGACGGGGCTGCAAACGCTCGGAAGACTACAGCCCCGGCACCCCGTCCGCCGGCATTCGATAGGCGAGGGGCTATTAGTTCTCTTCGCGAGCTATCATGCGGCCGAGAGCCGCTGTAAAGGGATCGAGCAGCACGCCGGCGATAACCACAAAAGCCCACCCCTTTGTGACAAGGCCCGCCCAGCGCGCGAAGAACGTACGGCCTTCAATCGTTCCGAATCCTCCCTGGAAGGCAATCTCGCCAAAACCGATCACCATAAAAGATTGCGCGGGGGTCAACCATGGAAACGCGGGCGACGTGCACGGTTATGATCAAAATAATCATCTCCCACGAGACCAAGAGGCCAATAACGACAAATTATGCTAGGCAGCAAATGCAACGTGAAAAAGCGACCGAGGTCGATAATTTGACGGCATATTATGTGTGTTTATAACAAAACAGTCCAGAAGCAAAGCCTCTGGACTGCGAACATTTGGTGGGCGTTACAAGATTTGAACTTGTGACCTCTTCCGTGTCAGGGAAGCGCTCTCCCCCTGAGCTAAACGCCCAAATGGAGCGGACAACGGGGCTCGAACCCGCGACCCCAACCTTGGCAAGGTTGTGCTCTACCAACTGAGCCATGTCCGCTTACGGGGATTAATCTTACGTGATACCCGCATCCTATGCAAGAACTTTTTTTGAAAAGTTTTGCGACGCTCTCGCGAACCTCACGAAGACATCAGCCACCTCAAAAAGGCCGAGCTCCTCACCCTGATACACGTATGCCGAGCCCGGAAGCGCCAGCTCAAGCAAAAGGGCCGCCCGCGCGCGGCGCTCGCCGAGTTCACGGTCCTCGTCATAAGACGACCCGTCGCGTAAGAGCCAGTCGAGCGAAATCTGGTGGTAGCGCGTCGCCTTGATTTGCGGCAGGGCATAGCGCGTCGCCACTCGCGATAGATCTCGTGGACCTCGTTGCGGTCCCACAGCGGATGGGTGCCGTCGTCAACCATGTCATCGCCCTCGGCGAGATGCCACCGGTCGAGGTCATCGCGGTCGAGGTCCTTGGCGAGACCGTGCGCCACATCAATGCGAAAGCCATCAACGCCTCGATCGCCCCAAAACGTCAGGACGTCACAAAAGAACGCATGTACCTCGGGGCATGACCAGACAAAGTCCGGCCGCTCGGGCGTAAACATATGCAGCTACCACTGACCGTCCGCAACACGCGTCCAGGCGAGGCCGCCAAAGTTGGCATTCCAATTGGTGGGAGGCAGCTCGCCATGTTCGCCGCGACCATCGCGGAAGATATAACGGGCGCGCTCGGGCGATCCGGGGCGGGCGGCAAGAGCGGCTTTGAACCAGGGGTGCTGGTTGGATGAATGATTGGGCACGATGTCGACGATGACCTTGATGCCGCGCGCGTGAGCCGCAGCGACCATGTCATCGAAGTCGTCAAGCGAGCCGAGACGTGGGTCGACATTGCAGTAATCCGCCACATCATAGCCACCATCGACAAGAGGCGATGGGTAAAATGGGCTCAGCCAGATGGCCTCGATGCCCAGCCGCTCAAGATAGTCCATCTGCTGGGTAATGCCCGCGATGATACGCCCAAAGCTGTTATTCGCGGCAAACAACGCCACAGCCACGCCCCAAGACGCTCGCTCCCTCTCGGGTTCGAGCCTCTGCAATGGGTACGAAAAAGCCCGGCTACCGTGGTAGTCGGGCTGTTGTGCTTGGAGCGGACAACGGGGCATCCGCGTATCCGCTTCGCGGATCCGCACCGGCTTCGGCCGCCTGCCGGCGACCTCGCCAGCTCGCTACAAACGCTCCGCGTTTGCTTAACGCTCGTTCCCTCTCGGGTTCGAGCCTCTGCAATGGGTACAAAAAAGCCCGGCTACCGTGGTAGTCGGGCTGTTGTACTTGGAGCGGACAACGGGGCATCCGCGTATCCGCTTCGCGGATCCGCACCGGCTTCGGCCGCCTGCCGGCGACCTCGCCAGCTCGCTACAAACGCTCCGCGTTTGCTTAAC